>CALJNY010000108.1 GCA_937981515.1 uncultured Collinsella sp.
TTAATGACCTCGATATGGTCTTCACAACGCTCAAATGTCGAAAAACGATAATTGCATGAGCAGCATTCGCGCCGGCGCTTGATGGTGTTATTAGATTCCTGCATGCGGGAATCAACAACGCGGGTATGTGCCTTGCCGCATTTAGGACAGCGCATGGTACCTCCTCTAAAACGATTACAAGGGTACCATGCGACGGTACTTAAATCTTAGGAACGTGCGGGAACTTTAAGATGCGCACCGGCATCGAGCGAGCCATGCTCCAGGTGATTGACGTTGCGGATCATATCAGAGGTCTCCTGCGTAGAAAGACCTTCAATCGGATGCTCCTGGGCAAGCGACCACAAGGAATCGCCAGACTGAACACGGACGGTCTCGTAGGTAACGTTGGATACCGACTCGGCATATGCGGCGTGACGAGCGCTGAAGATCGAGGTGGCAAGTACAAAGAAGAGCGTGAGCGCAACGGCCAGGGCGACAATCGTCGAAGCCTTTAGGGCAACGGGGGCCGAAGTCGTGGCGACGCACTGGTTGCGGACGGGCTTGCCAGGCAGTGTTTGGAAACCAGATCGGCCGCCTTTAACAACCGTGAAAGCCGGCACCGCAGGCGTCTCGAGCTTAAGGGCGAGGTTTCCCTGGACCATATCCGTTGCGTTCATCATGTTCTCCTCTCGCGTGTTTTGCTGAGAACAGTTTTATCAAGCCGCGCGGACAAAAATGTCTAGCGCGAGAACGAATGTTCGGTTATTATTATCTTCGAACAGTTGTTCCTGTCAAGCAATAATCGAACATTTGTTTGACATTGGCAGAGAGGATCCCCTGATGGCTCGCAAAATTACCAAGCGTCAGCAGCAGATTTACGACTTCATCAAGGAATATCAGCAGGAGAAGGGCTATCCGCCCAGTGTGCGCGAGATGGCATCGGCCGTAGGCCTCTCCTCCCCCAGCACGGTGCATGCTCATCTCTCTGCCCTGGAGGCTCGAGGGCTGCTCAAGCGCGATGCCACCAAGCCTCGCGCCCTAGAGCTCTTTGATGAGGACGGATCCTCTGTCTCGATTTCCAAATCCGATGAACCCACAGCGCCCCGCGGAACGGTCTCGCTGCCGCTCGTCGGTCGCGTCGCGGCTGGGATACCCATTCTGGCCGAGCAAAATATCGAGGATACCTTTACCATCCCGACCGAAATCGCCACAGACCAGGGCTCCTTTATCCTTGAAGTGCACGGCAGCTCAATGATCAATGTCGGCATCTACAACGGTGACTACATTATCGTTCGCGAGCAAAAGAGCGCCATGAACGGCGAAATCGTCGTGGCTATGATCGATGGCTCGGCGACCGTCAAGACGTTCTACAAGGAGCAGGGGCGCGTGCGCCTACAGCCCGAGAACGACACTATGGAGCCCATATATGCGACGAACCCCGTTATTTTGGGTAAAGTTGTCGGTTTAATGCGCCGGTTCTCGTAATGCAAAAACGCATCACCATATTTGACACCGTCCGCGGGTTTACGATGCTGTCGATGGCAGGTTTTCACACCTGCTACGATTTGGCCTACCTATATGGATGGGATATGCCATGGTTTACCGAAACGGTTTTCCAGGATATCTGGCGCGCTAGTATCAGCTGGGTATTTTTGTTTATCGCCGGTTGGATGTGCACGCTCTCGCGCAATAACGGTAAGCGCGCCCTCAAATACGCGGCCGCAGCCTTGATCGTATGGATTGCAACTACACTGGTATCAGTCGACGATTCGGTAAACTTTGGCATCATTTATTGCATGGCGGCGTGCACCGCGGTGGTTGCACTCACCCGTCCGTTACTCCAAAAATTACCGGGCTCGTGGGGCATCGCAGCGTGCCTTGTTCTTTTTGCCCTAACCTGGGGCATTCCAAAAGCGGTCTACCCACTCCCCTACCTGGCATGGCTTGGATTCCCGGGCCCGGATTTTGTTTCGGGAGATTACTATCCGCTCATTCCGTTTGTCTTTATGTACCTTACCGGCTTCTTTACTGCCCAGGCAGCACAAGCATCAAGCCACGAAGCGCCAGCATGGGCATACGCCAATCCCATGCCGGCACTCGCAGTCCTCGGTCGGCATGCCTTACCGTTCTATCTGCTCCATCAGCCTGTCATTCTAGGCGTGCTAGAGCTCGCCTATTCCGTACGATAGCGCTCAAGACGCGGCGCGATTCGGGCCGGCAACTTCGCCACAATGCGAACGCCGTCCTCGAGATATTCCTCATGCAGAAGGGTTCCCTGCTCATGCACCAGCGTAATGAGGGCGCCCTCGCGATACGGGATATCAGCGGAGAGCAAGACATCGGTGGCAGCCGCCTCACGAGCAATGCGGTCGACGAGATCGTCGAGTCCCTCGCCCGTCTGGGCCGAGAACAGCACGGCCTCGGGATAGCGACGATGGAAACTCAATCGATCGACGCTATCGAGTAGGTCGATTTTATTGAACACCGTAAGCGTCAAACGCTCGCCGGCACCGATCTCGTCAAGAACGCGATCGACTGCCTCGAGCTGGCGCTCGTAGTCCTCGTCAGAGGCATCCACAACTTTAAGGATCAGATCGGCACCAAGGACCTCAGACAGCGTAGACTTAAAGGCATCAACGAGACCATGCGGTAACTTTTGAATAAAACCAACGGTATCGGTAATGGTCATGCCACGACCACCGGGCAAGCGATACGAGCGCGTCGTCGGATCGAGCGTGGCAAACAATTTGTCCTGTGAAAGCACAGTAGACCCGGTCAGGTGATTGAGCAACGTCGACTTACCGGCATTGGTATAACCGGCTAAGGCAACGCGAAACGCCGGCGACTCGATACGACTCTTTGACTGGACATCGCGGCGCTGTTCAACCTGCTTAAGCTCGCGACGAAGCGCGGCAATCTTGTTGCGAATCAAACGTCGGTCAACCTCGAGCTGGCTTTCGCCCTGACCAAAGCGCGAACCAATGCCACCGCGTGTCTGCTCTTTAGCAAGATGGCTCCACATACCGCGCAAGCGGGGCAACAGATACTGCAATTGGGCTAGCTGCACTTGCAGGCGGCCCTCCCGAGTCTGAGCGTGCAGGCCAAAAATATCGAGAATCAACGCCGTACGGTCGATAATCTTCACCGGTTCGCCCACGGCTTTCTCTAGATACGACTGCTGCGAGGGCGTTAAATCGTCGTCGAAGATAACAACATCGGCATCCATACGATGCACGAGCCCGCAAAGCTCCTCAACCTTACCGGAGCCGATAAACGATTTTGGATACGGCTTAACTAGACGCT
>CALJNY010000109.1 GCA_937981515.1 uncultured Collinsella sp.
GTAGGTGTAAAACTCGCCGCGCTGCGCGGGGAAGGGATCCATGGGACCGGGGTAGTTGCCGTACTCGTCCGGCTCGCCCTGCGGCGCGTCGCCGTGGCGCTTCCACGATCCAATATGTACCTCGTAGATGTTAAGGGGCTGCGACATATGGTTGTGGCTGGCGCGTCGCTTAAGCCATGCGGCGTCGTTCCACTGGTAGCCATCGAGGGTCCACAGCACGCTGGCGGTACCCGGAGGGCACTCGGCCTTAAAGGCATACGGATCGGCCTTGTAGAGCTTTTCGCCCTCGTTGGTCTCGATAAGGTACTTATAGAGCTGACCCTGCTCGGCGCCAGGAATAAAGCCTTCCCAAATAGCGCTCGTATGCATGGGCACCAGCGGGTTGGCTTCCTCATCCCAGTCGTTAAATTCGCCAATGACATGGACGCTTTTTACATCGGGCGCCCAAACGCAAAAGCGCCAGCCGCGCGTACGGTTCTGCGTGTCGGGGTGAGCGCCCATCTTTTCCCAGCTGCGCTCCCACATGCCAATGCCAAACAGGTAGACATCGGCCTTGGAGAGCTACGGTGCGTGCGGGGCGGCTTTGCGGGTAGCAGGCTTTTTGGTTGCTGGCTTTAGCTTTGTATCGCTCACGTTTGATCCCATCATGACGCGGCAGCGTGTTGCCTTGGTGACTAGATGCGAAAGGTCCAAGGCTGCACGAATCGAAGGGACGGCGATAGTTCTATGATTCGTTCCACCTCGCGTGCTCGGTGGAACTTTCGGCAGAAACTACGATAACACCTGTACGTTAGTTTTATGGACAAAAGCGGATTTGCGAGGGCGTTTAATCGGTAAGCGACATGTTTATACCACTGGCAGAATTGCCGTGGTAAAACCCTTGACAGTTTTACCAACTAGGGTTTCAAAACTGATAGGCTTACGTTTGGTAAAACGTTTTTAGCAGGTTGTTTACCATTTGACATCGAAAGGCTCGTTTATGAACCACATCGCTGCTCCAAGTGTTGCTTTTATTTTCGATTGCGACGGAACACTGGTTAATAGCTCCCCCGTCTGGGGCCATGCGCAGACCGGGTTATTGCGCCGTCATGGCATTGATGTAACGGTCGACGATTTTGCCCAGTTTGAGCATCTTTCGCTGGAGGATGAGTGCCAGGCCTATCACGACACGTGGGGCATTGGCGCGAATGGCGAGGAGCTGTATCGCGAGCTGGGCGAGATTTTGATTGATGGGTACTCTAAGGTGCCGCCGCGCGAGGGGCTCCTGGCATTTTTGGAGCAGGCGAAGGCTGCGGGCATTGCCATGTGCGTGGCCACGTCCACGCCGGCCGAACTGGTGCAGTCCGCCCTTGCGGCTGCTGGCCTTGATCGCTATATGGCGTTTATTACCACGACGGGCGAAGCGGGGCGCTCCAAGCAGTTCCCCGATGTGTACGAGCTGGCGTTGCATCGCCTGGAAGAGCGCCATGGGCACAAGTTTGAGCGCGCGTGGGTGTTTGAGGACGCCGTCTTTGGACTTAAGAGCTCTGGCACTGCAGGGTTTAAGCGCGTGGGCATCTATGACCCGCACGGCCGTATGGAGCGCGACGAGGTTCGCGCCAACTGCAATATCTTTATCGATAGCTATGAGGACCTGGACCTGGCCCGCGTGCTTTCGTTTGAGGGCTAGGCGAGGGCCGTGGCTTGCAAAGTATTAGTGGTTTGCGGCTCGCCGGTGGTGGCGAGCCCCGAGTTGCTGTGCCACCTGGCAGGGGAGTGCGACCACATCGTAGCTGTAGACCGCGGCCTGGATGCCCTGTTGGGCGCTGGCCTGAGCTGTGATGTGTATGTGGGGGATGCCGACACGGTGAGCGATGCGGGACGCGCTCTGGTCGATGCCGCCGAAGCCTTTGAGGTAGAGCGCCACGACCCCTACAAGGACTATACCGATCTAGCGCTGGCGCTCGATTCTGTCCGCCGCCGTTGGCTGGGTGCGGAAGTGGTTGCAACCTGCGCCACCGGCGGCCGCCCGGACATGGCCCTGTCTGTGTTAGGGCTACTGGCAGGCTATGCGGACGCCCCCGTCTGGATCGAAGAAGACGAAGTGACGGCCAGAATCCTGCACCAGGACGAGACCTGGACCATCGAGGGCGCCGAGGGCAAAACCTTCTCCATCATCGCCATCGCTCCCAACACAGAGATAAGCGAACACGGCCTAGAATGGGAACTAGACCACAGCCCCCTAGGACTCTTGGCTGACACGGGCATCAGCAACATAGTCAGGTCAACCGCAAAGATCGAAGTCTATACCGGCACTGCAATAGCGTATTTGCTGCATTAGGGTTTTATCGGGACGGCGGGCGAGTAGGAAAACCCGTAAGTGCGAGAATCAATTGCAAAAAACTGCTTGCACTACCATGAATCTTCCCCTATAGTATCTCCACGTCACGGGGGCGTAGCTCAGCTGGGAGAGCGCTTGACTGGCAGTCAAGAGGTCAGGGGTTCGATCCCCCTCGTCTCCACCCGAGCATTGAATGAGGCTCCAACGCAAGTTGGGGCCTTTTTTCATATAGGCACACAAGGTCAAAGGCGGCACCATGATCCTCCTGGTCGACAAGATCGAAAAAAGCTTCGGCGCGCGCGTCCTCTTTAGCGGCGCGTCCTTCCAGATCAACCCCGGCGAGCGCTTTGCGCTCGTGGGACCCAACGGCGCCGGCAAAACCACCATGCTCAAAATCATCATGGGCATCGACAGCCCCGACGCCGGCCAGGTTCAGTACGCCAAGGACTGCCAGGTGGGCTACCTCGAGCAGGAAACCAACCTGGAGCACAAGGACACCACCATCCTCGCCGAGGTCATGGCGGCGGCCAAGGAAATCCGCCGAATGGGCGAGCGCGCCAGCGAGCTGCAGGCCCAGATCACCGAGCTCTCCGAGCAGGGCAAGGACGTCGACGCACTTCTTAACGAGTACGGCCAGGTCCAGGACCGCTTTGAGCACCTGGGCGGCTACGAGCTCGAGAGCAACGCGCGCAAAATCCTGTCCGGCCTGGGCTTTAAGGTCACCGACTTTGAGCGCCCGTGCTCCGAGTTCTCAGGCGGCTGGCA
>CALJNY010000110.1 GCA_937981515.1 uncultured Collinsella sp.
TGTCATGATCGGCAGGGCATCGTCGGCCTCAAACTCCCAGGCAGCGCCGCCGCGCCCGCCAAACGTCCAGATACAAAAGGCAATCACCAGCACGGCAAGCCCCGCAAAACCAATCGCGACAAGGCCATGGTGCGCGCGGCTCTCCTCGGCCGATACATCCCACTGCGTCTCTCGATATAGATGCTTGTCTTCCATGTTCGCCTCCCCACAGGCACGCTCGTTGGCCCAATCGTACCCATTCAGGCTATACTTGAGCCCATTACATAAACGGGGAGCTTGCAGGACAGGACGGCAGGCTGAGATTGGGCGCGCCCGCCCTGACCCGCAAACCTGATATGGGTAATGCCAACGAAGGGAGCCGTGCCAATGAGCACACAGACCGAGCCCAAGCTCGTCACGCAAATCGACTTCGCCCGCGCCGGGCAGATTACGCCGCAGATGAAGGAAGTCGCCGAGCGCGAGCATCGCGACCCCGAGTACATCCGCGAGCGCGTGGCCGACGGCCGCATCGCCATTCCCGCCAACATCGTGCACATCAAAAAGGGCATGCGCGCCTTTGGCGTCGGCGAGGGCCTGTCCACTAAGGTCAACGTCAACCTGGGCATCTCGGGCGACAAGGCCGATGCCGCCGAGGAATGGAAGAAGGTCAAGATTGCCGAGGACTTTGGCGCCGACGCCATCATGGACCTCTCCAACTCGGGCAAGACACGTCAGTTCCGCCAGCAGCTCATCGACGAGACGCCGCTCATGGTGGGCACCGTCCCCATGTACGACGCCATCGGCTACATGGAAAAACCGCTGGTCAAGCTTACCAAGGATGACTTGTTCGAGGTCGTGCGCGCGCACGCCGAGGACGGCGTGGACTTTATGACCATCCACTGCGGCATCAACAAGTCGGTCACCAAGACCTTTAAGGAGACCGGCCGCCTGATGAACATCGTGAGCCGCGGCGGCTCGCTGCTGTTTGGCTGGATGGAGGTCACCGGTAACGAGAACCCGTTCTATGAGTTCTACGACGAGCTGCTCGAGATCTGCCACGAGTACGACGTGACGATTTCGCTCGGCGACTCCTGCCGCCCGGGTTGCCTCTACGACTCCAACGCCGCCACCGAGACCGGCAACAAAATGGGTGAGGGCTGGCTCCTCACCGCCGAGATGATCGAGCTGGGCAAGCTGTGCAAGCGTGCTTGGGCCGCCGGCGTCCAGGTCATGGTCGAGGGCCCGGGTCACATGGCGCTCGACGAGATCGCCGCCAACATGAAGCTGCAGAAGCGCCTGTGCCACAACGCCCCGTTCTATGTGCTCGGGCCGCTGGTGACCGATATCGGCGTGGGCTACGACCACATCACCGCCGCCATCGGCGGCGCCATCTCCGCCAGCTCCGGTGCCGACTTCCTGTGCTACGTGACGCCCGCCGAGCACCTGTGCCTGCCTAACGCCCAAGATGTGCTCGACGGCCTCATGGCCACCAAGATTGCCGCGCACGCCGCCGATATCGCCAAGAAGGTGCCGCACGCCCGCGACATGGACGACAAGATGGGCCAGGCGCGCCGCAAGCTCGACTGGGATGCCATGTGGAAGTGCGCTCTCGACCCGGTCACCGGTAAGAAGCGCTACGAGGAATCCCCCGCCGCCACCGAGGGCACCTGCACCATGTGCGGCAAGATGTGCGCCGTCCGCACCGTCAACAAGGTGTTCGAAGGCACGACGATCGACCTGGGCATGGAGGATTAGCCTTTACGAGGCAATCCAGCATGCCTGCTGCAACGCCCATCAATTGTTGACGTGTGAACATTTGCTAACATTTGCGTAAAGATTGCACCACCCGCCCGGGTTCGGAATACAACCGGCCCGGGCATCTTTATAATGCGGGTTAAAAGACCCATTTGAATCCGACCGGACAAGGGAGCGAACATGGATCGCAGTAAGGTACCCGCCGTTCTATCCATCGCAGGATCCGACTCCAGCGGTGGCGCCGGCATTCAGGCCGACATCAAGACCATCACGGCGCACCGTCTGTATGCCGAGACGGCCATCACCGCCATCACAGCGCAAAACACACTGGGCGTTACCGCCGTGCAGGATATCTCGCCAGATATCGTCGCTGCGCAAATTGACGCCGTTTTTGACGATATCCGCCCGAGCGCCGTCAAGATCGGCATGGTTTCGTCCACCGAGATTATCGAAGTTATCGCCGACCGCCTGAGCGCATGGAACGCAACCAACGTGGTCGTCGACCCCGTTATGGTCGCCACTTCGGGCGCTCGCCTCATTGCCGAGGATGCCGCCGAGGCGCTCACGCGTCGCCTGTTCCCGCTAGCGACCGTCATCACGCCCAACATTCCCGAGGCCATGGCGTTGCTCGACTACGAGGTCGATTCCGAGCGCACACAGCAAAACGCTGCCATGCTCCTCACCCGCCGCTTTGGCTGCGCGTCCCTCGTTAAAGGCGGACATTTTGTCAACGAGGCCAACGATGTGCTAGCGGAGCCCGCGCCGCTCGATGACGAGGGCAACCACCTGGGCGATCCGCTCACCACGTGGTTCCGCCACAAGCGCATCGAGACCGGTAACACGCATGGCACCGGCTGCACGCTTTCGTCCGCCATCGCCTGCGCATTGGCACAGGGCATGGATCTTGCCGACGCCGTCAACGCCGGCAAGGCTTACCTAACCGGCGCTCTCTCCGCCGGCTTTGACATGGGCAAAGGTTCCGGCCCCGTCAACCACATGTGGCAGTACTAAGCCCCGTCCCAAAACCACCGCAAAGGGGACAGGTACCTTTGCGGTGGTTCCCACAAACATCTCGATCTGTAACAATTAGAGCCCATTTTTCGGCCCACCTGTTACAGATCGAGATATTCAAATTCCGCTGAGAAGATAATCTCGATCTGTAACATCTAGCCCGTTTTCGGCCTTACAACTGTTACAGATCAAGACAAACAAACGACCCGAGCCACCGCAAAGGTACCTTTGTGGTGCTTTGGAGCTGCGCTACTCACCAAGCATCTCTTGGAGCTTGGCTGCCACGGCGTGGCCCAGGCTCTCATGGCTTTCTGGCATCATATGCAGATAGTCGATATCGCCCGGCTCGGCAAAATTGGCGGCATTCAAAAAGTCGCAGCCAAACTGCTCGGCCACGTGCGCATAGTACTCGCCAAAATGCTCAGATGCCTCAACGGAATGCTCGTCAAAGTCGGTCATATATACATCGGCGATCTGCGGCTTGATCTTGATAGGAGCCATCAGCAGAATGTGCGGACAAGGCGCAGCGTCGGTCCACGGAAACGCGCGGACGGCGCGAATCAGTGCCATGGCGCCACGGGCGATATCGGAAGCTGTCACGTTAAAGACCGTCTTACAGTCGTTGGTGCCCAGCATGATCACAATGGCGTCCAGCGGCTTATGGGCCTCGAGCAGCATCGGAAGCGCGCGAATGCCGTTGAGGTTAGTGTCCAGATGGCACATATCGTCGCGCACCGTCGTGCGGCCGTTAAGCCCCTCCTCAATCACATGCCAGCCCTCGCCCAGGTCACGCTGCGCCACGCCGCACCAGCGCACATCCTGCGCATAGCGCACCGCGGTGCCATCGCGCATACCAGCCGGATCATAGCCATAGGTATTGCTGTCACCAAAGCACAGAACGTTTTTCATCGTAAGCCCTTCCTTTAGTAAAAAGCCGCCGGGAGCAGCCCTCCCGCCGGCTCGACCTATCTGTCGGCACGTACCGATTACAGGTACTTGCGCCAATCGTCATCGTCCTCATCGTCCTCGGCGGCAGCCTGGGCCTGCTCGGCGGCACGGGCGGCCGCGGCGCGGGCGGCAACCTGAGCATAGGACTCCTCGTTACGCTCGGGGAAGCATGCCAACACGTGCTCAAACTTGGCGAAGTCATCATCCCAGCGCGTAGAAGGCACGGCAAAGAACACCTGCTTGACCTTAAAGTCGCCCGACGCGAGCTCCTTACGGAAGAGCTCGGCTACGGCCTCGGCATCAAAGCCGTTATTGTCGCAGCCCCAAGCACCCAGCACGAGCTTCTCGCGACCCAGCTCATCGCAGATGGCAAGGACAAAGCGAATACGGTCGCGCAGGGCATCCAACAGGGCGCCGTCGCTCACGCGGTACTCCTGACGGGCACGCTTGACGTTGGGCGCGGCGGCGACGATCACGTCGGCATACGCATGTACATGGTTGCGGTCGAAGCGCACGGCGGGCACCACCAGCGCACGATTACGGTACAGCTCGCAGTTGATGTTGCGGCGGCGGTTCTCGCCGTACCACTTGCGCTGCTTGTCGAGTACGTTGTACAGGTACGAATCGGCGCAGAGCGTCGCCTCCTGGCCCAGGTAGCCCTGGATGTAGCCACCGCCAGGGTTGGTGAACGATGCAAAGGCAAGCACGGCCATATCGCAGAACTGCGCATAGCCGCGGCCGTTATCGAGGATTGCCTGCGTAGCGGAGGCATCAAGCACAGTGACCTCGGGCAGGACCGGAGCAGCCTCCTCCGCGGGCGCGGACTCAACCTCGTCGGCCGACCCGGTGGACTCGAGCGCCACCTCAGGCTCGACCGCAGTCTCCACCTCAGCGGCCTCAGCAGCCTCGACGTCCTCGGCAGCCTGCTCCTCAGCAGCCGCTGCCTTCTGGGCCTTGGCCTTCATCGTCGCGACAAAACCGGCAGGCATACCATCGAACTCGCGCACGCCGGCAAGCGAACGCTCGATGTCCTTGGCGCAGGCCTCGGACACAGCCGCCACATGGCGCTCGGCGGCCTTGGCACGCGCCTCGCGCTTGGGATTGGGCTGACCCGCTCGGTTAGACCTGCGGTTACGGTTCCTGTTGTCGACATCTGCCATACGTGGCCACCTTTCCTGTCGCTGCCGCTATCGGCTTTTCCCATCCATCATACCCCGCCGCGCACAAAAAAGACGGCCCCGAAGGACCGCCTTTCGTATCGTTTTACCATGTCCGGCAGGAAGCGTCGCAACGCCGCGCTAGTCGCGACGACCGAGAATGTTCAGGATGCGCAGGAACACGTTGATAATGTCCACGAACAGGTTGGACGCCATGAGCACCGCATTGGGCAGCGTGGGCGGCACCGTCGTGGCAACATAGGTGTCGTAGCCAATAAACCCGGCGAACACCACGATCACGATCAGATCGGTGATGGACTGCGAAACGCCCATGAACATCAGCACGATCTCGACCAGAATCGTGGCAAGCAGGATGCCAAAGCCGATGCCATATACGCGTTGGAAAAACTTGGGGAACGTCACGCCCAAGGCGCCAAAGACAAAGGTGATTGCAGCGGTGGCGATAAAAGCGGTGTTGATGGTGGGCAGGTCATAGTTGGCAAGGCCAAACGACGCGGTCAGGCCAAAGGTGCTCGCAAAGATTACGTAGCCCACAAGGGACAGGCCCACGGACTGTTTGCTGGCGGCAGCAGACATCATGACGATGCCGACAATAGTCAGGATAAACGAGCCAAAGACCAGTGGCAGGGCGGCGCCGCTCATCATCATGCGGGCAAACGCCATGGTGCTCGTAAAGTAAGCACCGGCGCCCATGGCGCAAAAGCCCAAGAAAATGAGAGCAGACATGGCGAGATTGTACGCGCGCGGCGACATCTCCTTGGCGCGACTTGCGCCGGTCTCGATGGGGCCGTTCTGATAGCCCTGGATATCGTTCATACTTCGTCCTTTCAAAAAGCGCACGACAGCGCCGTAGGTGACAAGATTCCTGCCATTGTACCCGAATGCCGCACGTCCTTACCTACGGCGCTCGCCCTCAAGCGTACGATCAAAGGCCCAGACCCACCAACGCATCACGTGCGCTTGCGAGCCGTCCGCCCGCTCGCGCGTCTGGTCCTCCAGATACAACTCGGTCGCGTGCCCGCCAAAACGCACCTTATATGTTGCCGTACGGATGCCGTGGACCATCAGGCCAAACCCGGTGGTCGAGATAATTTCGTCGATCGTAAAACAACGGCCGTCGACCCAACAGACGGTGACCGGCACGACCTGTCCGCCCGCGAGGATGCGAGCCACGACGTCCACATACTGCTTGTGCACGCGCCGAGTTTTGCCGTCTGTCTGTCGATATTCCATGCCCCCTATTATCGAACGCGTGTTTGCATGTTGTAAAGCGAACAGACTGTGGTTTTGGGGTGTTGGGGCGCGCACGCGTGTCCTCATGGCGTGTTAGCAAAAAGAATACCCGCGGTCAACAGGGCTAATATTCAATTTTAGTGCCAAAAAATTCACTTCTCCCATCAGAACTCGGTAAAGAAACCCATAGGAGGTGATACGATTTATCATGTTTTTGTAACGTGTCTGCAAACTTCGAGAAAGCCCATATATGGACGTAACGTTCTCAACCTTCCTCGGCCAAATTGTGTCGAACCCAGTCCTTGCCGTCACCGTGATTCTCGCGCTCGGCGCCATCTTCGTCAACGGATGGACCGATGCGCCCAACGCCATCGCGACCTGCGTCACTACGCGTTGCATGCCCGCCCGCGCCGCCATTCTCATGAGCGCCGCATTCAACTTCTTGGGCGTGCTCATCATGACGCACTTTAACGCGAGCGTCGCCAACACCATCTCACATATCGTCGACTTTGGCGGAAACAGCACCATGGCGCTTGCCTGCCTGTGCGCGGCGCTGTTCTCCATCGTCGTCTACGGTGCCACGGCATCGCGTTTTGGTATCCCCACCTCGCAAAGCCACAGCCTTATCGCCGGCCTGACCGGTGCCGCTATCGCCCTCGGCGGCGCGAACAGCGTCAACGTCCACGAGTGGATGAAGGTCATCTACGGCCTGGCGCTCTCCATCGGCCTGGGCTTTGTCATGGGCTGGATCCTGTGCAAACTCGTCTCGATTCTGTTTGCCGCCGCCAATAGGCGACGTGCCAATGTCTTCTTTAAATACGCTCAGATCGCGAGCGCTGCGGCCATGAGCTTTATGCATGGCGCGCAGGATGGACAGAAGTTCATCGGCGTGCTCTTTTTAGGCGTGGCCTTCGCCAACGGCCAGACGAGCGTCGGCGATGCCGGCATCCCCATCTGGATTATGCTGCTGTGCTCGGCCACCATGGGCATCGGCACCAGCGTGGGCGGCGAGCGCATCATCAAGTCCGTCGGCCAGAGCATGGTCAAGCTCGAGAAGTATCAGGGATTCTCCGCCGACCTCGCGGGCGCCGCGAATCTGCTGCTTGCCACCCTTACCGGTATCCCCGTGTCCTCCACCCACATCAAGACCTGCGCCATCATGGGCGTCGGTGCCGTCAAGCGCCTTTCGGCCATCAACTTCGGCGTGGTCAAGGACATGATGTTCACCTGGTTCTTCACCTTCCCCGCCTGCGGACTCATCAGCTTTGTCATGGCCAAGCTGTTCATGATGTTCATCTAGTCAAACCGAGCGTCCATCCGGACCGTAATACCTCGCCCACCCGACTTCGCCTCGAAAGGACCCACTCATGGCAAAGAAACCCGATTCGTTCTACTTCGACAACTACGTCGCCTGCGCCGATCTTGCCGTACAGGCTGCCGAGCTGCTCACCAAGATTTTTGAGAACTTCGATCCCGGG
>CALJNY010000111.1 GCA_937981515.1 uncultured Collinsella sp.
CATCGCATTGAGCATGCCAACCTCCTCCCGACGACTAGTCATTGGGAACGTTCTTCAACGACTAGCTGTTGGGGACAGTCTTTGCCAAAAGCCCCGCTGGGCGAGATGTCGAACGGGAAGGTGCCGCAGCGATTGAACGCGGCGATAAACATGCGGATGGCGTTGGACGGCGTGGTGCCCACGAGCTGGGTTGCCGCCGCGAAGGCTGCCTTCTCCTCGGGCAAGACCTTCGCGACTACGGGGGTCATGTGTTCTGCCATGGCGCTTCCTTTTTGAAACGACGGTAGTGCGGATAGATGCGGGCCACGCGGCTGGGCGACGGGCTGTGAAGGCAACCCGATTGGCCCGCATCCGGAGTTTGTTTCTGCGGCGTTGGTATTACTAGGTATTCCTAAGTATTACCCCGCAGATAGAATACCACACCCGACCCCATGGGGACGGAGGAAAACGAATCATTTTGTTGCTGAGTTAGCATTTAGAGCGCAATGACATCCGAGATATCGAACACCTGAGCATCAGCGACGTCGTGCGAGGCAAGCAGGAGTATGCGACCGTCGAGCAGGTCGAGCACAGCCTCGGCCGTCGCATCGCGCGCGGAGGCGTCCAGGCCGGTAAAGGGCTCATCCAGAATGACGGCACAGCCGCCACACAGCAGGGCGCGGGCGATCTCGACACGACGGCGCTGCCCGCCCGAAAGCTCGGCCACGCGAACATGCACGTCGATTCCCGGCACCAACCGGCGCAGCAAGGCCGTAGCGCTCGAAGCATCCACGCGCGCATCGGCACACACCAGCACGTTATCCAAAGCCGAGGCGCCCTCTACCAGGCGCGCATCCTGAAACACCATCGAGCACGGCGCGCACTCCCCCGCCGCCAGGGCGAGCAGCGTCGACTTGCCCGCGCCCGAAGCGCCCATCACACAAACACGCCCACCCGCGGGCACGTTGAGCGCCAAACCGTCAAGCGCCGGCGCCCAGGACGCACGATCGCCCACGGCAAGC
>CALJNY010000112.1 GCA_937981515.1 uncultured Collinsella sp.
CCCATACCGGCGTTATAGGCGGCAATGGCGCTGTCAGTCGACCCGTTAAAATACGTTAGAAGATACGAAAGATAAGCACAGCCAAACTCGATGTTCGTAGCGGGATCGTTAAGGTTGTCGGCTGAATACTCACTACCATCGACAAGACCCTTGGCAATCATATCCTGGGCAGTCTCGGGCATCAGCTGCATCAATCCCTGAGCGCCTTGATTCGACTCAGCCTCGGGATCCCAATTCGATTCCGACTTTATGACAGCAGACACCAGATACGGATCAAGATTGTGCGAAATGCTCGATTGCCTTACGTACGCCTCGTAGTCAATCGGATACAAAGGCTTAAAGAAGGCGGCAGGAGCATACGAGTAGACGAGCGAAATAATGCCGAAGACGAACATAACGGCAAGTGGCGCCACGCGATACCACGTAAAGAAACGTGTCTTAGGCATCGGGCTCCTCCTTATCCACTACGTCCCCAAAGCCATGGCGCGCAAGCCATGCGTCCAGTTGTTCAAAGAGCGAGTTATCGCCCGCCGCATTATCGATTACCGTCGTAGCGAGATTGCAAAGCGAAGCCTCATCAGGTTGGCATGCAGAGCGCGCATCAAAATCAAAAGGCTCCATACCACGATGAATGGCACGCTCGCGACGAACTGCTAAAGGAGCGCTGATAACCAGAATTTCATCAGCCAGGCCAAAGGCATCCTCAAAACCAGTCGGGGCAGAAACCTCGACAACCACAAAAGGATAACGGGGGGACGAAACCGTGCAGCAGACAGGACCGAGAATCCTCAGTGACAGCTGTTCGATGAGAACCGGATGAACGATGCCATTGAGCCGCGCAACTGTATCAGGAGAGGCG
This sequence comes from uncultured Collinsella sp., assembly GCA_937981515.1. GTDB lineage: Bacteria > Actinomycetota > Coriobacteriia > Coriobacteriales > Coriobacteriaceae > Collinsella. The sequence continues at coordinate 860 of CALJNY010000112.1, forward strand.
AAAGCTCGAGCGGCGAGGACATTGCGGCGAATGCCGCCCTCCCCGTCCAGAATGTCCCAACCGAATTCTTCCGCGAGGGCATTGACGATATCGGAGCATGGCACATACAGCGATTTGGCAAGCTCATCCAGATCGATAAGCATGGCGCCATGAGATTCAAGATAGCGGCAGGCAGTCGACTTACCCGAAGCAATATTGCCCAAGACAAAAACGGTAAACATCAAGTCCTCCCTAACGCCAATGGGAGTTATTATCGCGCAAATAGAAAAGAAGGACTCAAAATACAGCCAAACAGTAAGACAAGCTAAACGAAGGCGAGTTCTGTATTACAGCTCTCTATTAAACGCAAAAAAGGGGGAGGCCGCGAGGCCTCCCCCTTCTCAGTTCAAGCGTAC
>CALJNY010000113.1 GCA_937981515.1 uncultured Collinsella sp.
CAGGAAGCTTGGATACGCCTAGGCGCGGTCCAAGAAATCGTCCGCACCCCCAAGTCTCTATTTGGGAACTATTTCACCGCAACTGAATTCATGGCGGCACTTGTCCTAGTCGTTGGGGACGTACTTAAATGAGTAGTCATTCAGGAACGTCCCCAACGACTAGTCATTTAAGTGCGTCCCCAATGAGTACCCAATGAGTGTGTGGGCGAGCAGATTTTCCCGCTCGCCGATTTGTGTCTTGAAAAATGTATATAACGACTATAACGTAGTGTGAAACATATTGGAAACAATACCGAGGAGGCTGCGTTGAAGAAAAGCAATCTGGGCTATGTGCTGGTGCTGATCGCCGCGCTTATGTGGGGCAGCATCGGAATCTTTGTAAACGGCATCTCGGCCATGGGCGTTTCGTCCCAGAGCATGGCGGCCTTTCGCTTGTTGGTCGGAGCGCTTATCTTGGCGCCGGTCCTGATGTTTATGGGCTGCCGTCCGGGTGAGGGGTCTACCGTGGCTCAGGGTCCCATGACGCTATTCAAGGCAAGCCCCAAAGAGCTCGTCCCCTGCGCGCTTGTCGGTATCGTCGGTTTAGCCGCCGCCAACACCTGCTATTACGAGTGCATGCGCGAGGTGGGTATGTCTACGGCCTCGGTGCTGCTCTACACCTCGCCGGTGTTTGGCGTCATGCTCGGCCGCGTGCTTTATCGCGAGGACGTGACCCCCAACAAGCTCGTTGCCATTGTCTTTAACATCGTTGGCTGCGTGCTTGCGGTGACCAATGGCGACCTTTCCGGTTTTCATTTTTCGGTTTGGGGCGTCACGTCGGGCGTGATTGCAGGCCTTTGTGGTGCGTCGCTCGCGGTGTTTAGCCGGATAGCAACCAAGACGGTCCACCCGTTGGCTGTCACGTTTTGGGGCTTTGTTTTTGGCGGTGCGGTTATGGCGGCTATCGCGGCTCCGTGGCCGGATGTCGCCGCGGCAATGTCGCCACAGCTGCTGCTGCTGTTCCTTGGCTTTGGACTCATCCCCACAGCCGTGGCTTACATCTTATATATGCAGGGTCTGTCCATGGGGCTCGAGACATCGAAAGTTCCCGTCGTAATGTCTTTCGAGACGGTCGTCACCGTACTGGTGGGCATTGGTGTCTATGCCGAGCCCGCCGGCGTGATCAAAGTCCTGGGCATCGTGCTGGTGCTCGCGTCCATCCTGATTATGAACACCGACTTCTCCAAGCTACGCAACAGTGTGTTTGTCAGTCATGTTGTTGAGAGCATGACCTTTAAGCCCAACGCGTGGTGGACCGAAAAATCTCAGGACATGGATCTGTTTAAGGAACGCACCGGCATCGCGCTGGAACCCACCGTGCAGGAAAGCCCCTGGTACTTCGTGCGATAGAGGATTGTGTGCGGCGTCTGACCTGGGGTTATCCAGCCAGCGCCGGCCTATCCAGCCCCAACGTTTCAAGTACGTTAAACCCGTCAACGGTCGATTTTCACCCGCGAACGGTCTTTATACTAATTAGCAATATAGGCAACGTATAAGACGTTATAATGACCATAACGAAAAGGAGGAGGCAAGATGAATCAGATCATTCTCGCATCTCATGGCGGCCTGGCCGCAGGCGCCAAAGACACGCTCGAGATGGTTCTCGGCGATGTGTCGAACGTCCACGTCGTGTCGCTTGCTCGTGACGACAAGGAGCCCATCACCAATAAGGTTGAGGCTCTGATCGCCACGTTCAACGCGGACGACACCGTCTATGTGCTGACCGATATGCTCGGCAGCTCGGTCAACAACAATATGGTCGAGCTTTCCAAGAACGGCACGAAGTTCACGGTTGTCAGCGGTTTCAATATTCCGCTGGCGCTGACGCTCGCTATGAGCCCCGTCCCCGTCAAGGGCGCCGAGCTCGCGGCCCTCATCAACGAGGCCCGCACCGGTCTGACCAACCCCAACGCACCGGTCGAGGCCGCCGCGGCTCCCGCCAAGAAGGCTAAGGCGCCCCGTCACAGCTCCGGTCCCGCCAAGATCGTCCTCGCACGTCTTGACTACCGTCTGCTGCACGGCCAGGTCGTCTTTACCTGGACCACCAAGGTTCAGGCCGAGCGCATCATCGTCGTCGACAACGCCGCCGCCAACGATGACATCAAGAAGGGCGCTCTTAAGCTGGCCAAGCCCCAGGGCGTGCGTCTGAACGTCTTCACCGTCGAGCGTGCCCTCGCCAAGATGGACAAGCTCAACACCCTCGGCGAGCGCGTCATGTTCGTCTTTGGCAACACTGCCGAGATGCTGCAGTTCTGCCAGGGCTACAAGCTCGACGCCATCAACCTGGGCGCCACCGCCAACCACGACGGTGCCGATCAGGTCGGAGGCAAGGACAGCTCCGTCTTCCTCGACGCCACCCAGAAGGCCGACGTCAACCAGCTGCTCGACATGGGCATTAAGCTCTATGTTCAGCAGACCCCTACGTATCAGAGCGTCGACATCGACGCCAAGCTGTAATCAACCAGGCTTTTGCCTGACTGAAAGGAGAAGGGTATGAATACGTTCATCAGTGCGGTGCTCGTCGGCCTCGTCGGCGTGTTCTGCATGTGGGACTCCCGCCTGCTCGGTCGTCTTAACTTCGAGCAGCCCCTCGTTGGCGCTACGCTCGTCGGTCTGCTGCTGGGCGATGTGCCCACCGGCCTTGCCGTCGGTGCCGCCGTCGAGCTCGTGTCCATGGGCCTGGTGCAGGTCGGCGCCGCCGTTCCGCCCGATATGGTCCTGGGCGGCATCGTGGCCGCTGCCTTTGCGTGCCTGACCGATGCTTCTGCCGAGACCGCCATGACGATCGCCATCCCGGTCGCCGTCCTGGGTCAGCTCCTCGGTATCGTGTTCCGTTCCATCATCGCCGCCCTCACCCATGTGGCCGATAACGCGATCGATAACGGAAAGTTCAAGACCGCCTACCGTATGCACATCTGCGCCGGCTCCGGTCTGTACGCCGTCATGTACTTCCTGCCGATCTTCCTCGCCGTCTTTGTTGGCACCGACCTGGTTCAGGCCATCGTCAACATGGTTCCCGAGTGGCTGTCCACTGGTCTGAACGTTTCGACCAAGATCATGACCGCCTACGGCTTGGCTCTGCTGCTCACCATGATGATCAAGAAGGGTATGACTCCGTTCCTGTTCATCGGTTTCCTGCTCGCCGCTTACCTCAACCTGTCCGTCATCGCGGTCGCTCTGATCGGTGTGTGCCTGGCTGTCGTCTTCATGGGCTTCAAGTTCAACGGTTCCCATGCAGCCGCCGGTGTCGATTCCGACTACGATCCGCTCGAAGACGACGAAGACTAAGGAGGAACACACTATGGCAACCGCAACCAAGGACGTGTCCCTGAACAAGAAGGTCAGCCAGTTCTTCTGGCGCTCCTGGGCCATCCAGGCCTCTTGGAACTACGAGCGTCAGATGAACATGGGCTTCCTCTACGGCATGGTTCCCACGCTCGATCGCCTCTATCCGGACGAGTCCGACCCCAAGCAGCTCGCTGCTAAGAAAGAGGCTTACCACCGTCACATGGCGTTCTACAACTGCACCCCGCAGA
>CALJNY010000114.1 GCA_937981515.1 uncultured Collinsella sp.
GATGACACACGCGAGCAGCAGCGCTGTCACCACCGCAGCCAGCGCATCCCCGCGGCGAAATGCAAGCGCATGCAGACGTGTGCGGCCCTGCTCGCCATGATAGCAACGGGCATCCATGGCGGCAGACAGCGTCTCGGCATGGCGGAACACGCCCGTGAACAGCGGAATCGCCACACTGCCGAGCATACGCACGCCGCCGAGCGGGCCTCCCGTCACGCGCGCGCCGCGGCTTGCCTGTGCATCGGCCGTCTGTTTCATCTCAGTGGCAAACTGCGGCATAAAGCGTAGCGCGATACCCATGATCATGCCGAGCTCGTGCGCAGGAAGTCCCACACGCGCAAACGGTGCGAGCAGGCGCTCAAAGCCCGCGGTGAGGTCGAGCGGCGGCGTGGTGAGCGTGATAGCGCTCATACCGGCCATCATCAAGGTCAGGCGGCACGCCATAAAGGCGGCGGAATGCAGCGAGCCCTCGCTTATCTGCAAAAAGCCGAGCTGCCACAGAATGCGCCCGCTCTGGTCGGTAAACAAGTTGAGCACCGCGACCACGACGACGATTGCCAGCAGCGGCGCCATCGACGACAGAACGCGACGAACCGGCACCTGAGACACGGCATAGATCAGCACAACGAAAATTGCGACCGGGGCCAGTCCGCGGAAGCTGCTGACTGTGAGCGTCGTGATCAGAAACACAAAGCCCAAGAGCAACTTAGTTCGCGGGTCCAGGCGGTGGATCGCACTATCGCCGGGATAGTAGCTGCCAAACGAAAACGCCTCCATTAGCAGCCCTCCTCTCGCGCGACCGTCTTGGAATTAGCAGTGTCCGCGACGTTAGAAGGACCGCCCGAGCGACCGATTAGCAGGTCCATCAACTCGTCTGCCAGCGACTCAACCGTATAGAGGCCGTCAAAGCGCAGCGGCACGCCCGCCTCCGTAAGCGCCAGCGCCATACGCTGGGCGGCGGGAACGCCCAGGCCGATCGACTTGAGCTCATCGGCTTGCGCAAACACCTGCACGGGGGCTCCCTCGGCAAACACCGCGCCTTCGTTCATTACGACGATGCGGTCACAGCAATTGGCCAGGTCATCCATACTATGCGAAACCATGACAACGGTCAGGCCATCGCGGTGAAGTCGACCGATGAGCCCTAGGAAATCCTTGCGCGCAGCCGGATCGAGCCCCGCCATGGGCTCATCGAGCACCAGGACCTCGGGCTCCATGGCGAACACGCCGGCGAATGCCACGCGCCGTTGCTGACCGCCCGAAAGCTCAAAGGGGCTCTTGTCGCCGACCGTGGAAAGGTCGAGGCCCACGCGTGAGAGCGATGACTCGACACGACGGTCGACTTCATCTTGCGGCAAGCCAAGGTTACGCGGACCAAATGCCACGTCCTGTGCCACGGTCTCGGCAAACAGCTGACGCTCTGGATACTGAAACACCACGCCGACCTTTGCCTTAACCGCGGCGGCATCTTTCTTGTTTGCCAGGTCGAGCCCCAATGCGTAAACGGAACCCTCCTGGGGACGAATCAGGCCGTTGAGATGCTGAACCAGCGTCGATTTACCCGAACCGGTATGGCCCGCAAGGCCCAGGAACTCGCCACGACGCACCGTTAGCGACACATCACGCAACGCCCAGGGGCTGCTCGGGTCGTTGCCCCAGAGGGCCTGTTTGTTCGATGCACCCTCGGCGGCTAATCGCTTGTGCCAATGGCGACGCTCGCGGGCGCTCAGCGAATAGCTATACGAAAGGTGCGAAATCTCGATGACGGGCTGCAGCGCGTCTGCGCCATCGAGCGCAGAGGAGACGTTGTCGGGAATACGAGGATCGGATGCGAAAGGCCGCCCGGCGATGCCTGTCCTACTCCGCTCGGCATAAGCCTGCGCAACCTCGGCAACCATATCCGCCTCGCGCACCTGCGCATGAACGGGCACACCCTTCTCACGAAGTGCCATGCCCAAACGGCACGACTCCGGCATATCCAGGTTCAGCCGCGCAAGTTCGTCCGCCCGCGTCAAGATCTCCTCGGGCGTACCGAGCATGGCAACGCGGCCCGCCTGGAAGACAGCAACGCGATCGGCCTCAGCGGCCTCTTCCATAAAGTGCGTAATCATCACGATGGTCATGCCGCGTTCGTGCAGCGCGTGACAGGCCTTCATGAGGCCCTTGCGCCCGCGCGGATCGAGCATCGAGGAAGCCTCGTCCAAAATGAGCACGCGCGGCTCCATGGCGAGCACGCCGGCAAGCGCCACGCGCTGCTTTTGTCCGCCCGAGAGAGCGTGGGTCTCGTGACGCTCAAAGCCCACCAGACCAACGGCCTTCAGCGCCTCGCGCACGCGCTGCGCGATCTGGGCCGATTCGACCCCTAAGTTCTCGGGACCAAACGCAACATCGTCCTCGACAAGCGTCGCCACAAGCTGGTCGTCGGGATTCTGGAACACCATGCCCGCAGTCGAGCGGACGTCGTAGACCAGCTCGGGGTCGGACGCGTCCATGCCGTTGACACACACCGTTCCCGCATCGGGCTGCAGCAGCGCGTTCAAATGCTTGGCAAACGTCGACTTGCCCGACCCGTTTCCGCCGAGGATGCAGAAAAACTCGCCATCCTCGATGTTCAGATCGATGCCATCGAGCGCCGGCACGA
>CALJNY010000115.1 GCA_937981515.1 uncultured Collinsella sp.
CAACTCAATGTCGCCAAAGGTCTCGGTATGCGGAGTGAGATAAGTGGAGAGGTAGACCACGCGGTCGAACTCATAAGCCTGGTCCAGGTGGCGCAGCAGCTCTTTCCACGAGCTGTGGGACGATGACTCGCGCTGTGCATCGTCGGCAGCTACAACCTGAACATGATCGTCGGGGAACGCCTTGGCACAAAAGTCGTCGTCAACATACGCGGTATTGCCAACAACCAGCACCTCCATGGCGCGCCCCCTCCCTTAAATTCCACTTTTGCCATAGTCAAACATGCGTATTGTACGCTGTCAACGCGAGCCGAGGCGCCTCTAAGGCTGTGTTAAGAACATCTTCAGAGGATGGGGTGAGGAGCACCTTACCGTGAATCGCCCTCAATCGTTGTACGGTTAATCTCGAGAATTTAATCTGGAGCTTTAATACCTCGATAGAATCTCATCTCTATTCTCTTTGAGATACTCATCCAAATCCGGCACAGCAAATTGAACATAGCCCCTCTGAGGCGCCTGGATAACTTCTCGTGAAAGTAGCTTGGCCCTAACAGAACTCAGCTCACTCGTCTTTTTACAAAGGCGTTTGGCTAAATCCGATGTCTTGGATTGCCTACTATCCTCGCACATGGCATACAGGTAGTTGATTTCATTACGGGAAAGACCCGAAATTGCAGGCTCGTGAACCACGTCGTGGAAACGCGCTTCGGCGAGCAGGATACCTTCATCAACATCGCGCCCAGTAACGAGAGTTGATTTCTCCCGATGAAGGTTGGCGCGCTGCCAGATTGAATACCCAACAAGTTGAACTAAATACGCATAACCTTTTGTTGCTCTCGCCGCTTTTGATAGCAAATCCCCGTCGAGAGAAAGACCGGTCGCGTTAAAGCTATCACTCAAAGAAAGTGCAATCTCGATTTGATTGATAGGAGCAAGGTCTTCAGGAACCGCGCGACGAAGAAAAGTAAGTGCCTTGCCGTTAATGAGATCCATAACGCCCGATGGCAATCCGGCAAAGGCAAGAGCGATATTGGCTTTCTCCCCAATGAGTAATTGAACTGTTGAGGCAATAATGCGCATTTCCTCAACTGGGGCATCTTGGACTTCATCAACAGCGATAAACAGGCCCTTTGAGCCCTGTGCAATCTGCTTTAGTTTTGCCCGAAGGCTCATTTCGCTTGAAGAAATGTCCAACTTGGCAGAAGCAATACCAACGTTAACGCCAAGCGAAGCGGAGGAAAAAGTCAGTTGATCTTGAATCTGCTCCATAAGATCGTGCGACAAACGCGGACCAGCCGAAACAACAACGGCCTTCCAACCCAGTTCAATCGCTCGGTCGCGCAGATCGCAAAGAAGAACCGTTTTTCCCGACCCGCGCGGGCCCGTGATTCGCATAAGACGTGCGGGGGCGCCAACGCCGGACACGAGACCCTCCACGAACTCGAGAGAGATATCATCACGACCGATGATTCGAGGAGGCTCCGCACCGGCGGTCGGACGAAACGGATTGTAGAACTTGGCTTTGTCCATAACCAGAATCCTCAGGCAAACGTCGCTTATATAGATTTATAAACTAGTATATATGTATATATGGCTTTATAAGCGGCTATACAATCGATAATGTAAAGAGAATTCATCGAATTAGAGGATACATTCAGGAGGGCGACGTGATCTTCGCCGGTCGCCTGGGCGGCTACAAGTACTACGACATGGACAAAGCCATCGCCGCTGCCTTTGAGCTCGTCCGTAACGAGCTGGGCATGGAGCCCACGGAGGCGTGGGATTAAACATTAATCATTGCCGGTTACCCTGAAAGCAAGACGACATTTTGTTTAAAATTTGCGCCTAACTGTCCATAACGCCTTTTTGATAAAAGTCTCCCCCACTCACGCATTGGAGGGTTCGAACAAATGACATTTACTCGAACCCTCCAATGGATAGTAAAAAGGAAAGTAATGCCTTCAGCTGTTCAGGTTTGCGATAACATCTGACAAAACCGAACGCAAAGGAACCATTAATGCAGCTTACGCATAAACAGTTTAACGTTCTCTATACCCTGAGCAGGCGCCCCGGCATTACGCAACAACAACTTGCGGGCGAGTGCGAGATTGGGCTTACAGCGGCAAATGCCGCTGTAATAGACCTCTCAGAAGCCGGCCTCATCAAGGACGCCCACCTCACGCCTAAGGGCATGGCCACACTAAAACCCTACGCCGTGGACAATGCCGTTATCCTTGCGGCAGGCCTCTCCAGTCGCTTTGCTCCCATCTCCTACGAACGCCCCAAGGGGCTTCTCAAAGTACGTGGCGAAGTCCTGATCGAGCGCCAAATTGAACAGCTACACGAAGCTGGGATTTTCGACATCGTCGTCGTTGTGGGATACAAGAAGGAGTCCTTCTACTACCTCGAGGACAAATACGGCGTTAAGATCATCGTGAATTGCTCCTACGCTGAGCGCAATAACAATTCCTCGATTATGCTCGTGCGCGAGATGTTGGGCAATACGTACATCTGCTCCTCGGACAACTATTTCGAGAAGAACCCTTTCACAGACCATGTCTGGAAGGCATACTACTCAGCCGAGTTCAGCCAGGGCCAGACACCCGAATGGTGCCTGGAAACCGACACCCACGACCGCATCACCAAAGTTAGGGTCGGCGGGTCCGATGCATGGTATATGATTGGCCACGCTTATTTCGATCGAGAGTTCTCAACTCGTTTTCGAGTGATTCTTGAGGCAGAATACGACCTCCCCCAAACCCGCGACAAGCTCTGGGAAGATCTCTATGCCGAC
>CALJNY010000116.1 GCA_937981515.1 uncultured Collinsella sp.
TTACATCAAATCATAGGCATCGACGTCAACGCTCACGCTCACGCCGCGCACGGAGCCCGCCTCTTTGAGGCAGGCGTCGATATCATCAGAGACATGGTACCCTACCGGCGACTTCACAAGCAGATGGAAGCGGTAACGGTCCTTGGCTCTCTCGATTACACACGAAGCCGGGCCCAGCACCTGCGGCACGGCGCTCCCCGCCCGCAAAAAGTCGGGCGCGGCGGCGTGCCAGCGACGCTTGAGGAGCTTTGCGATGCGCCCGATATAATCCTGCGCATCGTCGCGGCTTGCCGACCACACCAAAATATTGCCCCGGCGAACGAACGGCGGATACAGGGCGTCGCGGCGCTGGTCCAGGTCATAGTCGGTAAAGATCGAGCGGTCGTGCTCGGCGACGGCGCGAATGACCGGGTCCTCGGGCAGATAGGTCTGGATGATAACCTCGCCGGGGCGATCGCCGCGGCCGGCGCGGCCCGCAACCTGCTCCAGCAGATCGTAGGCGCGCTCCCCCGCTCTAAAATCGGGCAGCTTTAACGCAAAATCGGCATTGACTACACCCACAAGCGTGACCTCGGGAAAGTCGAGGCCCTTGGCGATCATCTGGGTGCCCAGCAGCACCGCGCAATCGGCGGCATCGAACTGCTCGAGCAACTTCTTATGCGCGTCCTTGCCACGCGTGGAATCGGCATCCATGCGAATGATGGCTACATCCTCGGGCAGCATCTGGTGCAGCGCATCCTCGATCTGCTGCGTGCCCAGACCCATTTTTGCCAGGTAACGGCTGCCGCACTTGGGGCAGCGACTCGTGGGCGCGGGATAGGGCTGCACGCGCCAGGACGAACCACAGGTGTGGCACTGCAGCGTATGGGTGCGCTCGTGGTACGTAAGCGCCGTAGAGCAGTGGTTGCAGGTGGGGACGCAACCGCACTCGCGGCACATCAAAAACGGCGCAAAACCGCGACGGTTATGCAGCAACACAGCCTTCTCGCGGCGCTCGACCACGCGTCCCAAGCCTTCCATCAGCGGTTTTGAGAACATTGAACGGCTACCGTGCGAAAACTCGCGACGCAGGTCGGCAATGCGGACCGTGGGTAGCACGGCGTGTCCCGGGCGCTCGGGCATCTCGACGCGCGTCCAGGTGACACCGTTGTACGTACCGCGGCGGCAGCGGTCGAGGGCCTCGGCAGAAGGCGTGGCCGAGCCCAACACAAGCGGGCAGCGATAGCGGCGAGCCATCTCAGCCGCCACCTCACGCGCATGGTAACGCGGACTGGAGCCCTGCTTGTAGCTGGTCTCGTGCTCCTCGTCGATGATGATGAGGCCCAGGTCGCTGAGCGGGCAAAAGAGCGCCGAACGCGCGCCGACGACAACACGGGCGGCACCGCTGGCGACCATGTCCCACTGGTCCAGGCGCTCGCCGGCCGAAAGACGCGAGTGGAAGACCGCGACCGTCTCGCCAAAGCGCGAGCGGAAGCGGCCGACGGTCTGGGCCGTCAGCGAGATCTCGGGCACGAGCACGCAGGCCGAACGGCCAGCCGCGAGCACGCGCTCGATGGCGGAAAGGTAGACCTCAGTTTTACCGGATCCGGTGACGCCGTCGACAAGGACCACGTCGCCGTGGGCGTCAAGACGGGCGCGCTCAATCTGCGCGAGCGCTTGCTGCTGGCCGTCCGTGAGCGCGACCGGCGCCTTGCCGCTTGCCGAGGACAGCGTAGTCTGCTCGCTGCAGCCACGCCAGGCTCGGCGCTCCTCCACCACCACGACGCCGCGCTTTTCGAGCGCCTTGATGGTCGCCGACATGCTGTTGTAGAGCAGGTTGAGGTCGCGCGTCGTGACCGGTCCGCACTGGAGCGCCTCGATGAGCTGGCGCTGGCGAACGGCGGTCTTGGGCGGCGTATAGTCGAAGCCCTCGGGCGCGAGCATGACCCAGCGGTTTTGAATCGGCTTGACGGCGGGACGCTCAACGGTCCACACGCCGTCATCGCCCTTGACCACGCGCGGGCTGCCGCCCGGAGGCAAAAACAGGCGCAGGCACTCGGAAAGCGTCGCGACGTACTCGCGGCTCATCCAACGCGCGATGCGGGCAGCCTCGGCGGTAAAGAGCGGCTTGCTGAGGATGGCTTCGACGGGCTTGATGCGCGAAGGGTCGAGGGCGTTGTCGCCTTGCAGGTCGCCCAGCTCGGGGGCAATATCAACGATGTAGCCAGCGGCGGCACGGTTGCCAAAGTGGACCAGGACCGTCGATCCGACCTGGGCCTCGTTGGCAAGGGACTCGGGGATGCCGTAAGCAAACGGTTCGGACAGCGCACGGGTGGGGATGTCGAGAACCACGCTCGCGTAGGCGGCGATGGGCTCAGGTGCAGGCTCGGGCTTGGCCGGGGCGGCAGCGGATGCCGGTGCCGCCGGAGTCTCCTCCGATTCCGGCGAACCAAACAGCGAAAGTTGCTCGGCCATGGCCCCAGCACCTCCAATCCCATACACATACAGAAACAAGAGCCCCGCTCGGGGTGAACGGGGCTCGGATACATACGTTTGCGCAGCGATTACAGCGCCATCGTGCGGGCGCGATCGATACGCGCCAGGCAGTCGTCGCGGCCGACGAGCGCCATGGTCTCGCCCAGCGGAGGGCTCACCATGTTGCCGCAAACGGCGACGCGCACGGCCTGGAACACCACGCGCTTCTTGAGGTCCATCTGCTCGGGCAGCGGCTCAAGCGCGGCGTCGATGTTGGCGGAGGTCCACTCGGTAACACCCTCGAGCGCGGCCTTGGCGGCGTCCAGAATGGCACCCATGCCTTCCTTGGCCAGGCCCTTGTTGACGGATTTCTCGTCATACTCGAGCGTCTCGGCCGTGGCAAAGATGGGGGCGGCGACGGTCACGGCGTCGGCCGGCATCTTGGTACGAGGCTTAACGATGGCAGCAAGTGCGTCGATCCAGTCCTCGCCGTACTCGACGTTGCCCTCGATGAGGCCGGCCTCATGCAGCTCGGGGACCATGATCTCGTCGGCAAACTGCGCGTCGGACATGCCGTTGATGTACTCGGCATTGACCCAGTCGAGCTTCTTGGGGTCGAAGGTCGCGGGATTCTTGGAGATGCGGTCGAGCGAGAACTTGCTGGCCAGGACGTCGCGCGGGATGATCGTGGTCTCGCCGTCGAGCGACCAGCCGAGCAGCGCCAGGTAGTTGACGAAGGCGTCGGACAGATAACCGGCGTCGCGGTACTCCTCCACCGAGGTGGCGCCATGGCGCTTGGAGAGCTTCTTACCGTCGGCGCCCAGAATCATGGAGATGTGGGCGAACGTGGGCACGGGCGCGCCGAGGGCCTCGTAGACCATGACCTGGCGCGGGGTGTTGGACAGGTGATCGTCGCCGCGGATGACGTGGGTGATCTTCATCATGGCGTCGTCTACGACGGTCGCGAAGTTGTACGTGGGCGTGCCGTCGGAGCGGAAGATAACAAAGTCGTCGAGCTCCTTGGCATCGAAGGTCACCTCGCCGTGGACAGCGTCGTGGATGACGACGTCGCCGCGGTTCTCGGGCACCTTGATGCGCAGGACGTAGGGCTCGCCGGCCTCGATGCGGCGACGGGCCTCCTCGGGATCAAGATCGCGGCAGCGACGCTGATATCCCTGGAAGGGGTCCTTGCGCTCCTGCGCGGCCTTGCGGTCGGCTTCGAGCTGCTCCTTGGTGCAGAAGCAGGGATAGGCCTTGCCCTCGTCCCAAAGCTTCTGGGCGGCCTGCTTGTACAGGTCCAAGCGCTCGGTCTGGGCGTAGGGGCCAAAATCGCCGCCCACCTCGGGACCCTCGTCCCAGTCCAGGCCCAGCCAACGCATGGCGCGCAGGATGATCTGCGTGTTCTCGTCGGTGGAGCGGGTGGGGTCGGTGTCGTCGATGCGCAGGATGAACGTGCCGCCGTTAGCACGGGCGAAAGCCCAGTTATAGATAGCGGTGCGGGCGCCGCCGATGTGCGGCTTGCCCGTCGGTGAGGGTGCAAAGCGGACGCGAACGTCTGATGCCATGGAAATCTCCTCGATTGCAGGATGGATGTCTAACTGCACCAGTATAAAGCATCAAAGCAACCTCCGCACAAAGGGCACCGACCCAATCATTGGGGACAGACTTAAATGACCAGTCGCTGGGAACGTTCTTGGTTTAAGACTGATCATTTAAGTCTGTCCCCAATGAGTAGGTGCGGAAAGGGTGTGAATGTTTGATTTACGCGCTATGATGTGCCCTTGCATAGAGAGCCTGGCGGAATGGTAACGGTCGCCGGGACACGTTTTTGAAAGGACAATCATGTCAGAAGAACTTCGTTCCATCCCACCCCAACACGGGTCCTTCGTATTTACGTCGGAGTCGGTGACCGAAGGTCATCCCGATAAGATCGCTGACCAGATCAGCGACGCCGTCCTCGACGCAATCCTCGCCAAAGAAATAGAGCTCCAGGAGCAGGGCTACATCGCCCCCAACGGCGTGCCCGCCAACGTGGAGAACGTCCGCTGCGCCTGCGAGACCCTCGTGACCACCGGTACCGTCATCGTCGCCGGCGAAATTCGCACTCAGGCCTATGTCGACGTACAGGAAATCGCCCGCGGCGTTATCCGCCGCATTGGCTACAACCGCGCCAAATTCGGTTTTGACTGCGATACCTGCGGCGTTATGAGCCTCATCCACGAGCAGTCGCCCGATATCGCCCAGGGCGTTGACGAGTCCTTCGAGACCCAGACCGGCGCTACCACCGACCCGATTGACCTGATCGGTGCCGGCGACCAGGGCATGATGTTCGGTTATGCCTCCAACGAGACCAAGACCCTCATGCCCATGCCGCACTACCTGGCGAGCCGCCTAGCCGAGCGCCTGGCCGCCGTGCGCCACGACGGTACCCTCGCCTATCTGCGTCCCGACGGCAAGACCCAGGTCACCGTGCGCTACGAGGAAGGCAAGCCCGTCGAGGTCACGACCATCGTCATCTCCACGCAGCACGCTGCCGAGATCGAGGACATGGGCAAGATCAAGGCCGACCTCATCGAGCACGTCATCACCACGGTCATGGCCGCCGAGAACATGCCGTGGGACAACGCGGACATCTACGTGAACCCCACCGGTCGCTTTGTCGTGGGCGGCCCCATGGGCGACACGGGCCTCACCGGCCGCAAGATCATCGTCGACACCTACGGTGGCTACGGCCGTCACGGCGGCGGTGCCTTTAGTGGCAAGGACTGCACCAAGGTTGACCGCTCCGCCGCGTATGCCGCGCGCTGGGTCGCCAAGAACGTGGTCGCCGCCGGTCTGGCCGACCGCTGCGAGGTCGAGCTTGCCTACGCCATCGGCGTTTCCAAGCCCCTCTCAATCATGGTCGACACCTTCGGTACCGCTAAGGTCGCCGAGGACAAGATCGTCGAGGCCGTAGAGAAGACCTTCGACCTGCGCCCGGGCGCAATCATCCGCGACCTAGACCTGCGTCGCCCCATCTACGAAAAGACGGCAGCCTACGGTCACTTCGGCCGCGAAGACCCCGACTTCACCTGGGAGAAAACCGACCGAGTCGAAGAACTCAAGGCAGCCTGCGGCCTGTAAGCTAACTCGAAAAGCTACAGCCAAATAACAACGCACCAAAAGAAGTACCGGCCCCAACCGGTACTTCTTTTTTATTAATCCGGTGGTGAAGATATTTCGATATGAGCCCACGCTGCGTCACCAGCTAATGAATTTTGCAGTACGCGCCCTTCTACCATGTATCCTTAGTCCCGAGGGGCGGGGCATAAGGTCGATCGCGAGTTCCGCACGAGCCGGAGAGCACTTAATGTGCTCTCCGTGCGAGCAGGACTGTCCGAGCAGGCGACCTTATGCCCCGCCCCTCGGGACGACGGGATAGAACAGGAGCGCATATGGCAGGCAAGCCGCAAACACTAGCTACGACCTCGGCATTCGAGATCTTGGGCCCCGTCATGGTCGGCCCCAGTTCATCGCACACCGCCGGCGCCCTGCGCTGCGCCCAAGTTGCCGCCAGCCTGCTGGAAGGCCGCATCACCAAAGTCACCTTTGGCCTGTGGAACTCCTTCGCCCACACCTACCGCGGCCACGGCACAGACCGTGCGCTCGTCGCGGGCATACTGGGCCTCGACACCGATGACGAGAACATCAAGCAGGCCTTCGACCTCGCGCGCGAGCAGGGCCTCGAATATCACTTTGACATCAAGGGCGACGACGCCTCCATCCACCCCAACACCGTCGACATCGAAATGGTCGACGACACGGGCGCCACGGCACAGGTCCGCGGCGAGAGCCTGGGCGGCGGCAAGATGCGCATCAGCCGCATTAACGGCGTCGGCGTCGACATCTCGGGCATGTATTCCACGCTCTTCGTGGCGCACAAGGACGTCCCCGGCGTGCTCGCCGCGCTCACCAACCTGCTCGCCTACGCCCACGTAAACATCGCCTTCTGCCGCACCTACCGCACCGAAGTGGGCGGCCAGGCCTACTCCGTCTTTGAGACCGACGGCGCGCCCGACGACACCGTCGTCCCCATGCTGCGCAAACTCGACAATGTCGATTACGCGACCTTTATCGAGCTCCCCGGTTCTGCCTCGTCGCTCTCTCCCGGCGTCTCGGCCAAGGAAATTTTCGACGACGGCGAGCAGCTGCTCGATGCGTGCGAGGAAATGGGGCTCAGCATCGGCGCCGTCATGGCCGTTCGCGAGGCGCGTCTGACCGGCGAGGCCCACGCCGTCGCCGCCATGCGCCGCGTGCTCGACGTCATGCGCGAGGAGACCACGGCCCCCCTCGCCAATCCGCAGCGCTCGCTCGGTGGGCTAATCGGCGGCGAGGCCAAGCTCGTCGAAGCCACCGGCCGCAACGATTTGAGTGTAAGCCTGATGGGCCCCGTTCAGACCGATGCCGTGGCCCGCGCCATGGCCGTGCTCGAGCGCTCCGCCACGATGGGCGTGATCGTCGCCGCCCCCACGGCCGGCTCCGCGGGTGTTGTGCCCGGCTGCGTGCTGGCGCTCGCCGATCGCCTGCAGCTCGACGACGAGCAGGTCATGGACGCGCTATACTGCGCAGCCGCCATCGGCCTCAACCTCACCACAAGCGCCTGCGTTGCCGGCGCCGAGGGCGGCTGCCAAGCCGAGGTCGGAAGCGCCGCCGCCATGGCAGCCGCCGCGTTGGTGCAGATGCTCGGCGGCACGCCCGAGCAGGCGCTCGACGCCAGTTCCATCGCGCTGAGTAACCTGCTGGGCCTCGTTTGCGACCCCGTCGGTGGCCTCGTGGAGGTGCCCTGCCAAAACCGCAACGCCATTGGCGTGGCAGCGGCCTTTAGCTCGGCACAACTCGCCCTTGCAGGCATTAAGAGCTTGGTGCCGTTTGACCAGATGGCACATGTCATGCTCTCGGTGGGCCACGCGTTGCCGGCCACGCTGCGCGAGACGGCAAAGGGCGGCATCGCGCAGGCTCCGGCCGCACTTTCGGCCTGTGCAAAATGCGGTGTGTGCGGATAGTGGCAAAGAACGACTCAAAGGTGGGACAAATGTCCCACCTCTTTTGAATGCCACCGTTTCCGTACCACAAACAGCAGGGCAATCGCTATAATGCAAGCCCAGTAAAAACACGATGAACCGCAAGGCGAAAATCGAAGGATATGCATACGATGTCGCAAAACGATCGAACTCAACTGATTCCCGATCCGCAGCAGCCGAGCAGGCACACCGGCGGCGTTCAGTCGCCGCGTCCTATCGCGCCGAGCCACGGTCAGCAGCGTAGTGCAGCAAACGCTTCCCAACGCCCGAACCAACAGCGACAGCAGCGTCAACAACGTCAGCAGCGCCGGGCAAACGGCAATGCGCCCAAGCAGCCCCCCACGCACGCTCGGGGCGATCGTGGCCCCGCGCGCAAACCCGCCGAGAACAAAAAGTCGGGCAAAAAGACGACGCTCTTTGTCGTCCTGGGTCTTATCGTCATTGTCTATATCGTAGGCATCGTAGCGTTTTCGCAGCTAGCATACCCCAACACCACCATCGCCGGCGTCGACGTCTCGTTCTCCAACGCTTCGTCTGCCGCCACCAAGGTCAACTCGGCATGGAAGCACTATAAGCTCACCGTGACAGGCGATGACTTTAGCTGGTCCTATCAGCCCGAGTCCGATGAACCCATTGTCGACGACGAAGCTGCCTCAAAAGAGATCATCAGCCACAACGAGGCCTTTGTATGGCCGGTCCGCCTTGTGGAATCCTTAAGCGGCAAGACCAAAACAACTGCTACCTCCAACGAAGTCGATCTTGATCAAGACGTCGACCTGTCCATGCTCTCCGACACCTTTGACCAAAAGAAGTTTGAGAAGGATCTGGGCGCCGCCATCGACGAGTTTAACGAGGGCCGTTCGGGCACGTTCGAGGCCAATAGCTCCTATGACGAGCAGGCCGGCAAGTTTACCGTCGAGAAGGCGCGCTCCAACGAAAAACTCAACCGCGAGCATGTCATTAAGTATGCCGAGCTCGAGCTTGCCTCGCTGGCCGAGACCGTAGATCTTTCCAAGCTCGGCAACGATGCCTATGAGCCACTCAATGGAACGCTGACAGATGATCAGATTCAGGCCGCATGCGATGCCGCCAACAACTTCTTGGGCGTCAACGTGACCCTCAAGCTCAACGGCGAGGATGCCGGCAAGGTTGATGGCAGCTCCGTGTTGCAGTGGATCAGCTTTGCCGATCCGGCCAACCCCACGCTCGATACGTCGCAGATCAGTAGCTGGGCAGCCGAGCTCGCCAACGGCTTTAATACCGTGGGCTCCACTCGCTGGTGGACGCGCGCCGATGGCAAGCAGTGCGCCGTCGAAGGCGGTGACTTTGGTTGGTCCATCGACAGCAGCTCGCTCGCCAAGCAGGTCGAGGACGCCATTAACAACAAGCAGACCGGCGAAATCGAGATCAAGTACTCCCAGAAGGCCGACACCTTTACCGCAAAGGGAGAGCCCGACTGGAAGGCGTATATCGACGTCGACCTGTCCGAGCAGCACGCGCGCTACTATGACGAGAACGGTAATATCGTTTGGGAGGCCAACTTTATTTCCGGCAAACCGGGCGAAGACGCCACCCCCGAGGGCGTGTGGCAGATCAACAGCAACGACGGCGGCAGCACCCTGATCGGAGCCAAGGACCCCGAGACCGGTAAGCCCAAATACGAAAGCCCGGTGAGCTACTGGATGCCGTTCGAGGGCAATATGATCGGCTTCCACGATGCCACCTGGCAAAACGACAAGAGCTTCGATAATGTCGAGTCCTATAAGTGGTGCGGTAGCCACGGCTGCATCAATCTGCGCCTGGCCGACGCCAAGGCATTGCACGATTGCATCAAAGTCGGCCTGTGCGTGGTTGTCCACTCGTAGTGCAACGCGCGCATTCCTACAACGTGGAACCGCTGCGACCAATCTAACAGTTCCGAAAGAAACCGTCCTATGCGCCCGCCCCAACCGGTGGGCGCATATAATTATCGAGGTTCTTTCTATTAAAGGAGACGCCATGCCGAATGTCCCCACCATCACCCCGGGCCCGGATGATACCGAGCACACGCCCGAAGGTGCCACCGAAACGATTCCTCTGATTACAAACGCACATGCCGATAAGCAGAACGGACGCGCGAACGATGCGGCCGAGATTTCCGATGAAGAGGCATATGCCAAGCTCAAGGCAAAACGTGCCGAACGTCGACGCAAAAAGCTGATTCGACGCGGTATTGCCGCCGGCGTCGTAGGTGCCATCGCGCTCATTGCCATTGTCGCAACCCTGGTTATCAATGCGCAGCCTCAGGGCGCTAGCGGGCCTGTGACCGACATGGTGACCGAGGGCACGTTTACCACATCGGTCGAGGCGAAAGGGCAGCTCAAACCCATTTCGTCCTCGGTGGTCTCCCCTTCTGTCGACGGTGCGGTCGATTCGATCAACGTGCAGGCAGGCCAATCCGTCAGCGAGGGCGACGTGCTTATGACCATTAAAAATGACGAGCTCGATCGCAACGTTGCCGAGGCGCAGCGTGCAGTTGCTGCCGCTCAAGAAGACCTCGCTAACGCGAAGAAAGCCGCAGCTGCCGTGCAGGCCACCCCAACGACGGACGTCGAGGGAGCTTCCGCAGCGGCTGGCG
>CALJNY010000117.1 GCA_937981515.1 uncultured Collinsella sp.
ATCATGGAGGAGCGCGGACGCTAGTCCGGCAGAAAGGATCGCACATGAGCGATTACGCAGACCAAACGGTCGCCGTGCTGGCGGTCCAAGGCGCTTTTGCCGAGCACGAGGCAAGACTATCCGAGCTGGGCGCACGTTGCATTGAGCTGAGGCAGGCGGCTGATTTGAAGCAGGACTTTGACCGTCTGGTACTTCCCGGCGGTGAGTCTACCGTTCAAGGAAAGCTGCTTGATGAGTTGGGCATGCTCGAGGAGCTTCGCGCCCGTATCGTTGAAGGCATGCCCGTCCTGGGCACCTGCGCCGGCCTGATTCTGCTGGCTCACGACCTTGCCGCCCATGACGATAAGGGCACGCCGCGTTTGGCAACCATGGATGTACTTGTCGAGCGCAATGCCTACGGCAGGCAGCTCGGCAGCTTTCGAACCAAGGGACAGGTAGCCGGCATCGACGGTGAAGTGCCGCTGACGTTTATCCGCGCGCCCCGCATCGTCGAGGTCCACGGCGACGCAAAGGCCTTAGCGAAAGTCGACGGGCGCATCGTCGCCGCCCGCCAGGGCAACCAGCTCGGCGTAACCTTCCACCCCGAACTCGATGAAGACACCCGCCTCCACGAAATGTTCCTACAAATGTAGGCATCGAAATCAACAAACGAAACGAGAGTGGATAATCTCCCACCTTGAGCATGAATATGGGCTCATACCGGGAGATTATCCACTCTCATGCTACGTAGTCGTTGGGGACGTTCTTAAATGACCAGTCAAACAAGAACGTCCCCAACGACTATCTTTTAGCAGGTCTGGATCATGGCAATGTCGATGTTTTGGCACTGACAGCGAGCGCCCACCAGAGCGAACAAATTGGCATGAAAAGAGGACGGCATAGACCTTCTGGTCATGCCGTCCTCTTTGAATGACAAGTTGTCGCTCTGGTGGGCGCGCAGCGTCAACTAGTTACGCGGTTTGGTAAAACCGCGTAACCCAACTAAAAGCGGTTGCCGCGGAAGCCGCCACCGTTGCGGCCGCCACGATCGCCACCGCGACCGCCGCGGTCGTTACCGCGGTTGCCGCCAAAGCCGCCACGGTTGCCGCCGCGGTCGCCATAGCCACCACGGTTGCCGCCAAAGCCGCCGCGACCGCCACGGTCGCCGCCACGGCCACCACGGTCGTCACGGCCGCCGCGA
>CALJNY010000118.1 GCA_937981515.1 uncultured Collinsella sp.
CGGCGTCGTTGTCGGCGGCGGCAATATTTTCCGCGGCATGGCCGGCGCCGCCGGTGGTATGGACCGCGCCCAGGCCGATTACATGGGCATGCTCGCTACCGTTATGAACGCGCTTGCCCTGCAGGATGCCTTCGAGCACAACGATGTTCCCTGCCGCGTGATGAGCGCTATCCAGATGAACGAGATCTGCGAGCCCTATATTCGCCGTCGCGCCATCAACACCTGTCCAAGGGCAACGTCGTTATCTTTGCCGCCGGATCGGGTAATCCGTACTTTACGACTGACACCGCCGCGGCCCTTCGCGCCTGTGAGATCGGTGCCGAGATTCTGATTAAAGCCACTAAGGTTGATGGCATCTACGACAAGGATCCCGTCAAGTGCGCTGACGCCGTCCGCTTTGACAAGATCACCTATCACGAGGTGCTCGTTCGCGGCCTGCAGGTTATGGATTCCACGGCTACGGCTCTTTGCCAGGACAACCGTATGCCCATTTTGGTCCTCAACATCGATGGCGAGGACACCGTCAAGCGCGCGCTCGCGGGTGAGCCCGTCGGCACGCTCGTCTATCAGGAGGATTAAGCATGGCAGAGAACATCACCGCCCACATGGACAAGTCACTCGAGTCCCTCAAGCATAACTTCTCCAAGGTCCGCACGGGCCGCGCTAACGCCAACATCCTGTCTGACATCACCGTTGACTACTACGGTGTTGCCACGCCCGTCACGCAGGTTGCCGCCGTTAAGACCCCCGAGGCCCACATGCTGCTTATCGAGCCGTGGGATAAGGCGCTCATCAATGCCATCGTCAAGGCCATCAGTGCCTCCGACCTGGGTATTACCCCCAACTCCGATGGTACTGTCGTGCGTCTGCCGTTCCCGGCTCCCACCGAGGAGCGTCGTCGCGAGCTCGTTAAGGAGTGCCGCGAGTACGCCGAGCAGGCCAAGGTCTCCATCCGCAACATCCGCCGCGACTTTAACAACAAGCTCGAGCGCGACGAGGAGCTCACCGAGGACGATGTCCGTCGCGAGCAGGCCAAGGTCCAGAAGCATACCGACGAGTATGTCGCCAAGGTCGAGGAGCTTCTGAAGGAAAAAGAAGCCGAGGTCATGGAGATCTAAGGTGCAATACGACGAGCATAAACTGGTCGAGTACTTTGCCGACGCCCCTGCGGGCGTCGGTTTTTCCGACCTTGACCTCAATAACATCCCGCACCATATTTCGTGCATCATGGACGGCAACGGCCGTTGGGCCACGGCGCGCGGTCTTGCCCGCATCGAAGGCCACAAGGCCGGCATCGTCTCGCTGCGTGAGATCATTACCGCCTGCGTGCGCCTGGGCGTCGACGTGCTTTCGGCCTATGCGTTTTCGACCGAAAACTGGAATCGCCCGCAGCACGAAGTCAACGTTCTGATGCACCTGTTTGCCAAGACGTTTATCGATGAGTTACCGCTGCTTAAGCGCGAGAACGTTCGCGTTGTCTTTTTGGGCGATATTTCCGCGCTGCCAAAGAAGACCCGCGACGTCTTTGAGCGCGGCCTTGCCGAGTGCGCCGACCATACCGGTATGACGCTGGCGCTGGCCGTTAACTACGGTGCCCGTGCTGAGATCACCCGCGCTGTCCGCCAGATCGCACTTGATGCGGCTGCCGGCAAGATTGATCCCGCCGCGGTTGACGACAATATGGTGGCTTCGCACCTGTACACCGCCGGTCTTCCTGATCCGGAGCTTGTGATTCGCACCTCCGGCGAGCTTCGTCTTTCGAACTATCTGCTGTGGCAGGTTGCTTATTCCGAGTTCTATGTCACCGATACCTATTGGCCCGACTTTGATCGTTGGGGCCTTGTCGACGCCATTTTGGCCTTCCAGGGTCGCGACCGTAGGTTTGGTGGACTGAGCAAGACCGAGGAGGCTTAATCGTGTCCGAACGTCCCAAGGCATCCGCTCCCAAGGCTCCTACTTCCGCGACGTCCGCGCGTAAGGCTGCCACTGCAGGAGCGCCTGCAGCGAAGGGCAGCTCCGGGTCGTGGCTGGCGGGCTTTATTACCCGTGCCGCCGCCGGCATCGTCTATGCCGTTGTCTTTATCCTGTGCTTGGTTTTGGGTATTGTGCCCACGGCCATTTTCATGTCCGTCATGAGCGGTCTGTGCTGCTACGAGTTCTTCCGCATGACGAGGCTTGACGGTAAGGTTGCCAACGAGCGCCTTGGAATCGCTGCCGCCGTGCTCTTTCCTCTCTCGGCTCTGGGCGATTCGCTGCTGTTGAACGCCCTGCTGTTCGCTTTGATGCTTGCGGTTGGTATCTGGTATGTCTGGTCTCCGCGCACGCGCATCTCTGACGTTGCCGTGACGCTCATGGGCCCTATCTACACTGGCTTTATGCTGTCGGCTATCGTGCTGCTGCGCGATGCCGTGCCCGGTTTTGCCGGCGCCTTGCTTTCGGTGGGCGTTTGTGCGTCCCTTTGGGTCTCCGACTCGTTTGCCTATATCGTGGGCAGCCGTATCGGCAAGCATAAGATGGTTCCCAAGATCTCTCCCAAAAAGAGCTGGGAGGGCTTTGTCGGCGGCATCTTGGGCTCTGTCTTGATCTGGCTCATCCTGTGGGCAACGCACTTCTATAAGCTGAACCTGCCCTATGCACTGTTGTGCGGCGTGGTCGTCTCCATCCTGGGCGTTATCGGCGACCTCATTGAGTCACGCATCAAGCGCGGTGTGGGCGTCAAAGATTCCGGCAATCTCATCCCCGGCCACGGCGGCATGCTCGACCGCAGCGATTCGCTCATCTTTGGCTGCATTACCGCGCAGTTGCTGCTGATGATCGGAGGCGTGCTGTAATGGCTTACCAGACCACCTACGGTCCCGACGGGCGTCTTCGTGTTGCCATTCTGGGCTGTACGGGTTCTATCGGCACTCAGGCGCTCGACGTGTGCCGTCAGCATGCCGATCGCCTGCAGGTGACGGCGCTGTCCGTTAACTCCAGCACCTCCGAGCTCGTTGCCGCTGCTCGTGAGTTCTCGGTTCCGGCGGTTGCCGTGGCGGACGCCTCCCATGGCGCCGACGCTGTGCTGCGGGAACTGCCCGAGGGCACGGAGCTCGGCATTGGCGCGCAGGCCGTGTGCGAGCTTGCACGCCGCGATGATGTCGACTGCGTGCTCGTGGCCATCGTGGGCGCTGCCGGTCTCGAGGCGAGCCATGTTGCCCTGACCTCGAACAAGCGTCTTGCCCTGGCCAACAAGGAGTCGCTCGTTGTCGGTGGCGATCTGCTTATGCCGTTGGCGCAGCCGGGTCAGCTTATCCCGGTCGACTCCGAGCATTCTGCCATCTACCAGTGCTATTTGGGCGAGAATCCGCGCGAGGCTCACTGCATTTGGCTTACCTGCTCGGGCGGCCCGTTCTTTGGCCGCACACGTGACGAGCTCGATCGCGTGACGCGCGCCGATGCCCTGGCGCATCCTACGTGGGCTATGGGTGCCAAAATCACGATTGACTCTGCCACCCTTATGAACAAAGGTCTGGAGCGTATCGAGGCCATGCATCTGTTTGGCTGCGATCTCGATTTCATTAACGTGGTCGTGCAGCGCCAGTCTAAGATTCACTCCATGGTCGAGTTTGCCGACGGCTCTGTGATGGCGCATCTCGGTGCCTCCGACATGCGCATTCCCATCCAGTTTGCCTTCTCGTATCCCGAGCGTTGGGATACGCCGGCTCCGCGTATCGATTTCCGCGAGTTGGGGCAGCTTACCTTTGATGCGGCCGACATGGATACCTTCCGCTGCCTTGCGCTGGCCGAACGTGCCGGCAAGACGGGCGGCACCATGCCGTGCGTGCTCAATGCCGCCAACGAGGTCGCCGTCGATGCCTTCCTGCATGATGGCTGCAGCTTTACCGATATCGATCGCATTGTGGAATCCTGCATGGATGCTCACGATGTCCAGACGGTCGATTCGTTTGAACAACTTCGCGACATCGATGCGTGGGCGCGTGAAAAGGCCGTGCAGGTGCTCGCCGCAACCCGTTCTTAACCCATAAGGATTGCTTTTTCGTTTTATGGATACTGTTCTGAGCGTTCTCTCATCGGTCTTTTGGGGCCTGCTGATGCTTTCCGTCCTTGTGTTTTTGCACGAGGGCGGCCACTTTTTGGCGGCGCGTGCCTGTGGCGTCCGGGTGACCGAGTTCTTCTTGGGCCTGCCGTGTCGCTTTGATATCCACCACACGTCTCGTCGTATCGGCACCAAGTTTGGCGTGACCCCGCTGTTGCTGGGTGGGTATGCTGCCATCTGCGGCATGGATCCGACCGATGTCTCGTGTGCCGATCGCGTGCTCGCGGCCATCTATCGCCACGGCCGTGTGACGGTGGCCGATCTTGCCGTCGAGCTCGAGCTGTACGAGGAGGATGTG
>CALJNY010000119.1 GCA_937981515.1 uncultured Collinsella sp.
CCGGACCGCCCCGCGGTCCAACTTTCTGTCCGCACCCCCGGCCGTGTGGGCTCGGACGCCTTCATTGTAGCTTTTCGCTACAACGAGCTTGATTTAGCAGGAGAAGTCGACGCTGTCGATGATGTCCTTGAGGGCCTTGGCGGAGGCGGTGAGCTCATGTTGCTCGTCATCGTCCAGCGGCACGGGAACGCGGCAGACAACGCCGTCGCGACCAACGACGGTCGGCATGGAGATGGCAAGATCGGACAGGCCATACTCGCCCACCATGAGCGAGGAAACGGGCAGAACGGTCTGCTCATCGCGCATGACAGCGGTGCAGATGCGCTTAACGGCCATGGCGACGCCGTAGTAGGTGGCATGCTTCTTCTCGATGATGGTGTAGGCGGAGTTCTTGACGTCCTCGGCGATGCGCTTCTCGGCGGCTTCGTGCTCCAGGTGGCCGTGAAGCTCACAGAAGGTGTTCAGCGGAACGCCGGCAACCTGAGCGCTGGACCAAGCGACAAACTCGGAGTCGCCGTGCTCGCCCATGACATAGGCCTGGACATCGCGCGGGTCAACCTCGACGTGGGCACCAAGCATCTGCTGCAGGCGGCCAGTGTCGAGCACGGTGCCGGAACCGATGACGTGGCCCTCGGGCAGGCCGGACATCTTGATGGCGGCGTAGGTCAGAACATCGACCGGGTTGGAGACGATGAGCAGAATGCCGTCGAAGCCGGACTTCTTAATCTCGGGGATAATGGACTTAAAGATGCTGACGTTCTTGTTGACCAGGTCCAGGCGGGTCTCACCGGGCTTCTGGGCAGCGCCGGCGGTGACGACAATCATGGCGGCGTCGGCGACATCGGAATAATCGCCGGCGTAGATCTTCATCGGCTCGGCAAACGTCATGCCGTGCGCGATATCCAGGGCCTCACCCTCGGCGCGGTTCTTGTCCACGTCGATGAGGACCATCTCGGAGAACAGACCGCTCTGCATCAGCGCGAACGCCGAAGACGAACCGACGAAACCGCAGCCGACAATAGCGACCTTCTTCTCGTTAACCATTAGAAACTCCCATCTCTCTCCACAAACAAGCCGCCCGGGAACGACCCGAGCGGCTTGCCGTAATCCCAATACATCCAATCGGGACTTTGATTATGCTCCTATTCGCAGCCAAAAATCGACCGTTTACCGAAATTGTTTGCAGGATTCGTAAAATAACTGCACGAAATCGGTTTCGAGCTATTGACGAGCCAAAATACCTTTCTAATACAGGCCCGCCTCGCGAATGGCCTCGACAGCCAAAGCGATCTGGTCGGGCGGCAGGACCAGCGCCATGCGCACGTGCCCCTCGCCCGAAGGCCCAAAGCTCGCACCCGGCCTCACCACAACGCCGGCCTTCTCCATAAGCTCCTCGCAAAACGCCATGGAATCGGTGCGACCACCGGGAAGCTTGGCCCACACAAACATAGAGCCATGCGCGTTGGGGCGCTCCCAGCCCAAGCCCTCAAGACCGTCGCACAGGGCATCGCGGCGCTCCTGGTACTTCAGACGCTGCGCCTCGACCTCATCGCGCGGGCCATTAAGGCACGCGATGGCGGCCTTCTGGATCGGGAAGAACATGCCAAAATCGATCTGGCTGCGCAGCTTGGCAAAGGCAGAGACCACGTCCTCGCGGCCGACCAAAAAGCCAATGCGGGCACCGGTGACGTTAAACGACTTGGAAAGCGAGAAGAACTCGACGCCCACCTCGAGCGCGCCGGGATACTGCAAGAAGCTGCCGCCCGGCTCGCCGTCGAACACAATGTCCGAGTATGCGTTGTCGTGAACGATCAGCAGGTCGTGCTCGCGGGCAAAAGCGATGATCTCCTCGTAGATCTCGGGCGTGCCCACCGAGCCCACCGGGTTGGCGGGCAGCGACACGATCATGTACTTGGCACGGTCGGCCACCTCGGGATCGATGCCCGCCACATAGGGCAGGTAATTGTGCTCGGCAACCAGCGGATAGTACTCGAGCTTGGCATCGGCGATCTTGGCACCCGCCTCAAAGACCGGATAGCACGGATCGGGAACCAAAATGGTGTCACCCGGATCGAGCAGAGCCAGGCCCAAATGGCCCACGCCCTCCTGCGTGCCGTTGCACGACTGCACCATGGACGGCGTAATGCCGGAGACACCAAAGCGACGCTCATAGTAATCGCACACGGCCTGCTTGAGTTCGGGCAGATCGCGCAGGGCATACTTCCACATCTCGGGATCTTGCGCCGCTTGCGTGAGCGCCTCAACCACGTGGTCGTACGGCTTAAAGTCGGGCGTGCCCACGCTCATGTTGTAAATGGTCTTGCCCTGAGCCTTCAGCGCGAGAAGCTTGTTGTTGAGCGAGGCGAAGACCTCCGCGCCAAAGCGGTCGAGACGCTGCGATGCCTGCATGGTGCCACCTTTCGATATGAAAAACGCGGCGCTCCGACAAGAGCGCCGCGCGATACGGGCCATCAGATTGCAAAAGTGTAACGCTTGCAACCCCCGTATTGGTTCAATTTAGCCAACCTTAGTCAATTGCATTGAGCGCGTCGATCTGCGCAAGCCACAAACGTGAGCTGGCGTCACTCGGCATACGCCAATCGCCGCGCGGGCTGAGCGTCACCGAGCCCACCTTGGGACCATCGGGCAGGCAGCTGCGCTTAAACTGTTGGGCAAAGAAGCGACGATAGAACGTACGCAACCACGTGTGGACGGTCTTGGCGTCGTAGACGCCCTCGAAGCTCTTGAGCGCCATGCGGTAGATCTTGCCCGGCTCAAAGCCAAAACGCAGCAGGTAATAGAGGAAGTAATCGTGCAGCTCGTACGGCCCCACCAAATCCTCGGTCTTCTGTGCAATCTCGCCATCGCCCGTGGGCGGCAGAAGCTCGGGGGACACCGGCGTATCGAGGATGTCGAGCAAGACCTCGGCAATACGCCCGCCAAAGACATCGGCGGCATAGCGCACCAAGTGACGCACGAGCGTCTTGGGTACGCTCGCGTTGACGGCGTACATGCTCATGTGGTCGCCGTTATAGGTAGCCCAGCCGAGCGCCAGCTCCGACAGGTCGCCCGTGCCGATGACAAAACCGCCGGCCTGGTTTGCCAAGTCCATCAGAATCTGCGTACGCTCGCGGGCCTGGCTGTTCTCGTAGGTCACGTCCTGCACGGTCGGATCGTGTTCAATGTCCTTGAAGTGCTGCTCCACAGCCGCGTGAATCGAAACCTCGCGGAAGCTCACACCCAGGTCGCGAGCAAGCGACTCGGCATTCGACTTGGTGCGACGCGTCGTGCCAAAGCCAGGCATGGACACGGCTGTGATACCGGTGCGCGGCAGCCCCAGCGCATCGAAGGCACGCACGGTTACAAGCAGTGCCAGCGTGGAGTCCAGGCCGCCCGAAAGGCCGATGACCGCAGCCTTGGTACCTGTGTGGGCAAGGCGGGTCTTGAGGCCGGCGGTTTGTAGATCGAGGATGGTCTCGCAACGCTCGGCCAGGTCGCCGTGGTCGGCCGGCACAAAAGGCGCGCGGGGGAAGACACGGTCGATATCGCAGGCATCGCGCAGGACAGGCTCTTTGGCCAGCACGCCCTCAAACGAAAACTCAACGGTCGTGGCCTCCGGCGCATCGTCCGCGCGCGTCCACGTCGTCGAGCGACGGCGCTCGGCAACCAGACGGTCAAGATCGACATTGGCGACGGCCATATCGCAGGTGAGGAGCTTCGTGGCGGCGAGCTTAGATCCGTTTTCATAGACGAGGTTCTCGCCCGCAAAGACCATGTCGGTCGTGGACTCGCCCTCGCTCGCGTCCGCATAGGCATAGGCGCAGTACAGGCGTGCGCTCTGGTTAGAGATGAGGCTGCGGCGATAGTCTGCCTTACCGATGATTTCGTCCGAGGCCGACGGGTTGAGAATCACCGTCGCACCGGCAAGCGCCATCTCGGTCGAAGGGGGTGCCGGCACCCACAGATCCTCACAGACCTCAACGCCCAGCACCAGGTCCTCGGCGCCCTCATCAC
Source organism: uncultured Collinsella sp. (assembly GCA_937981515.1). Taxonomy (GTDB): domain Bacteria; phylum Actinomycetota; class Coriobacteriia; order Coriobacteriales; family Coriobacteriaceae; genus Collinsella. The sequence continues at coordinate 4,015 of CALJNY010000119.1, forward strand.
AGCAACGGTAGACAAGCCCCGAACCCAGCGGGACCGGACCCTGACCGGCAAATTCAACCCACACGGGATCCGCAGGCGCCGGAGCAAACCAACGGCGCTCATAGAACTCGCCATAGTTGGGCAAATACTTCTTGGCCGTGAGGCCCAAAAGCTCGCCCGCACAGCACGCGGCGGCGCAGTTGTAGATATTCTCGGCAACTGCAACGGGAAGACCGATGGTAAAGACAATCGGCAGCTCGCGGGTTTCATCGAGAATATGTGCCAGTGCGGTCTCGCAGGCATGCAGTAATGTACGGTTATGGAACAGATCGGCCGCGGTATAGCCAGTCAGATTAAGCTCGGGCAACACCAACGCACGAACGCCACACTCGGCAGCTTCG
>CALJNY010000120.1 GCA_937981515.1 uncultured Collinsella sp.
AGGTCGGTACCTCGCATCAGTTCTTCCTGCATATGCTGGTCGATTGGTTTGAGCGTGCCGGTAAGGGGCATTTCACTGGCGAGGAAGCGTTGGCCCGTTGGGACGAATGGGCTCATAAGCGTCCGCGCGACTATCAGGCTTTGATTAACCCAGGCGCCGTGGATACGATTCGAGAGCTGCCGCGCCGCGGCGTTCGCGTGGCGCTTGCCAGCTCGTCTCCCATGGTTAGCATCGAGGAAGTGCTCAATGCGTGCGGGCTGTCGGATGCCTTTGAGTATGTGGTGAGCGGCGAGCAGTTTAAGGAGAGCAAGCCCGAGCCCGACATCTACCTGCATGCGCTGGACCTGCTGGGACTGCCCGCGAATCGCTGCTGCTGCGTTGAGGATTCGGTGCCTGGCATCACCGCTGGCAAGCGAGCCGGCCTGACAGTCATTGCCAAGCGCGAGGAACGCTTTGGCTTTAGCCAGGATGCCGCGGACAAGATTATCGACCAGCTGCCGGAGCTGCTCACGCTTTCTTAGGAGCGCGGTAGTTGCGCGTTTTTCGGGTCTGATGAGTAAATAGCCAACATTTTGGTGCGACACCTAGCATACTTTAAGCTAATGCGGGCTTAAGGGCTTGTTGAATGCCCTTAAGCCCGTTTTAGAATTAATTGTGCTGGGAGAGGGTATATGCCACCGACTGAAGGGCCAACTGACGGTAAAGCAGCGATACCGCTGTACCAACAGGTCATTGATATCATTAAAAACGAAATCAACTCCGGCGCCTACAAGGCAGGCGCGCGGATACCCAACGAATTCGAATTGGCTGAGAGCTATAAAGTTGGCCGCGTTACCGTGCGACGCGCTATTGAGGAGCTCGTTCAGCAGGGCTATCTAACGAAGCGACAGGGGAAAGGCACGTTTGTCAATGCCCCCAAGCTCAAGCGCAAGATTCGCCAGAAGGATGACGTTCAGAGTTTTTCGAACGCATGCCGCGTTAACGGAATGGAACCGGGGGCGTGTGTCATTTCGAGAAAGATACTGCCGGCGGATTCCACCGAAGCGCAGTTCTTTGGTGTTCCCGTTGGAACTGACTTGATTTGCGTTGAGCGCGTGCGCACTGCCGATGGCGTCCCTGTCATGCTCGAGAACAACATATATGTTTACGAGGACAACGCCTATCTATCAACGGCACCTCTATCTAACCAATCCATTTTTGAGTTCGTGCGCAACCGGACGGGCCGCACTCCCGCGTTTACCGACCCGTGCACGCTCGAGATCGCGTGCGCGTCGCCCGAGGTCGCTCGGCTGTTGGCAGTTCCCGTTGGCGAACCCTTGTTTTATATGGAAGCCTTCTTTTTCGATGAGCAGCGGCGGCCGTTTATCATCGGTCGTCAGCGGATCGTTGGGTCTCGCTACGTCTTTGACATCTAGGACATTGCGAATGGAGACGCCCGGTTGATCATCTCACCGGGCGTCTCCATACCGTTCACGGCGCGAACGCAACCGTTCAACCGCGTCGCGGCAATCAGTTTGAAATTATCTTGATGATGGGAAAAGCTGCTGGTAATCTATGGAACGTCATAGAACGTTTGCCTTGCGCAGGCGTTGAAGCGAGATGCGATGCAGTCTCGAGTTCTTTGGAGGTATCTATGTCAGATACGAAGGCGAAGAAGACAAACAGACGTTTTAAGTTCAAATTACCGCATGTCTATACGATCATGTTCTTGCTGATCGTTGTCTTTGCGGTCCTGACTTGGATCGTTCCCTCTGGTCAGTATCAGCGCAAGACGATTTCGACAGCGGCGGGCGAGCGTGAAGTCGCCGTTGCTGGAACCTATGAACAGGTTGATAAGAACTACACCGATTCCGAGACCGGCGAGACCATCAATCTGGGCCAGGATATCTTTGCGGTCCTGCAAGCGCCTACTAAGGGCATCCAGGAGGCTGCCGACGTCGTTGCGTTCGTCTTATTGATTGGCGGATCGTTCGCAGTCATCACCAAGACCAACGCTTTGAATGCCGGCATGAGCCGTGTGATTAAAAAGCTCAAGAACAAGGACATCCTCATCATTCCCATCACGATGACGTTGCTGTCCATTTGCGGCACTACGTTTGGTATGTCTGAGGAAGCCCTGCCGTTCTATGCCATCTTCATTCCCATCATGATGGGTATCGGGTATGACTCGATGACGGCGTTTATCATCTGCTTCCTTGGTCCTAACCTGGGATATTGTGCTTCGACCATCGACCCGT
>CALJNY010000121.1 GCA_937981515.1 uncultured Collinsella sp.
CCCTCGGGATCGAGGCTCAAGGGATAAATAGGAGGCAAGTCCGAACCGTCTTTCGCAAGCCTGAGCAGCCCTTGTTTTGCAGGGGGCTCGTTGACCTTGCAGTTATTGTCCTGCGCCTGGATCGCCTCGGCGGTTTCGAGCGTGCCAAAGGTCTGGGCTAGCTGCGTTATAGCAAAGTCTTTGACGTCGGAGGCGGCGGCATTTGGATCGGCCAGGCATCCGCAGACCGTTAGCGCAAGGAGCTCCAAAAGGCGCCGGTCGCTTTGCTTGAGACCCGGCATGACGGCGATACGGTCAAAGATATTGCGCAGGATGGAGCCATCGAGCCCCCAGTGTTCGAGCGACGTTGCCATGCGCTCGAGGGCATGCGCCGTAATGGCTTGCTGGCAAGCGTTGACGGCCGCTGGACTGCTGACGCTGCCGATTTTTACAGCTGCAGCCAAGTTCTGGACGCTCTGCGAAAAATCGGTAAACATCTCAGGGTCAATCTTGTCGGTACCCGGAACGACGTGCACCACGCGTCGCGACAGAAACGTCTTTTCGGTAATGCGAAACCTTGGAGCCGGTTTGGAGCCCATTGGCTTGTCCGAAATCAAGATGCGCGCCGCTTCACGATTATTGATCTGCAGGTCGCACTTGAGGAAATCAAAGAGCACCTCGGAAGGTGTTTCCGCACGCATGATGCAAGGCTCCTTTCTGGTGTCCGGGGAAGGTGTTAGATGCAAAAGCCGGGCAGGACATAGGTCATTTGGTCCGGATCGTTTCCAGGCGTTGCCCAGCTAAACACGTCGCCGTCTTTTCCAACGCGGTTAAAGTACGTCGAGTTGGCGCCCTCGCTGCAGTCGGCGCTGGGGGTGCGCTCCCAGTAGCAGATCTTTTTGCCGGCGACGGTGCGGATCATGGCGTCGTTGGTGGTCAGACTGCTTACGCTCTGCTCGCGATAGAGCTGGTACTGTTCGCCTTCTCCGCTGTAGAGGTCAGAAAGGTATCCGTAGCCGTCTGCGAACGTTTCAGGCGCCTGGTAGCCGCATAGCTCGCTCATGGACGGCAGCCACAGCTTGTCATCGGTGGCGGTGATGCTGGAGGCGTCTTTGGTGCCGCCGGTGTTGTTGGTGAGCTTTCGCACCGAGCGGATCTGATTACGGAGATCGTCGGGCAGCGTAGCCATGCCCTCGTCTGCCAACCATTCGCGAAGCGACGATTGCTCCCAGCCACCCGTCGCAGCGCTGTCATTTACGGCGCGCATGGCGATGGGGGTACGGAACATAAAGGTGATGCCAGCGGGGAGGCCGTCATCGGTGAATGTGTCTGCCTTAAAGCCCACGATCTGGACTTGTGCCTTGGTCCCATCGGAAAGCCTGACGGTTTTGGTGTTCTCGTTTTCGAGCGACTGCTTGCTGTTTACCAGGTGGTAGGTTTCGGCAATCGCGAGCGCCTTTTTGTTGGAAGATGTCTCTTGGATTTTGCGGGAGATCAGGGTGAGTTCTTCCCAGGTGTAATCGTCGAGTGACGGCTTGATGCCGTGCGCCAGGTCGATAAGCCCCCAGCACCCCGTGGCAATGGCGGAAGCTGCGATGCCGGCAACACAGACACCGCCGAGCGTGAGCGCAGTGCGACGCGAGATGACCGGATGGCGCGTCTGAGCCTTGTCGGAGCCGAAAGTCTTTGGTTGCTGACTAAAGTCGACAGGTGCGGGCAGCGGCGTGCGCGGTTCAAAATCGATGTCTTTAATCCAGGCATCGAGCTTGCCGACAATCGTAGACAGCGGCGCGCGCTGGGACTGCTCGTTATGGATGCCACTCATGATGACATCGACAAGCTTTTGGTCGCCGGGTAAACGCGCCTCGAGCACCTCGGGCTCGTGCTCGATCTTGTACAGGTAGGGCGACTGGTCCATATGCTCGTTTAGGCGATATGGCGTGTGGCCGGCATAGAGCGTGTAGAGCACGCTGCAGAGCTCGTATGTATCGATGCTGGGCGACGTTCGCAGCGGCGCCAGCTCGGGGATGTCGTTGGAGAGCATCTCAGGCGGGGCGAACTCGGGGGTGCCGTTGCGCCAGATGCCGGTGGACATGGTAAACGAGGGGTCTGAGCGCTTGATGCTCGAGCTGCCCAGATCGACCAGGCAAAGGTCAAAACTGCAGTGTGCAATCTGCTGGGCAAGGGGTCGGCGCGTCGTTCGAATAATGATGTTGCGCAAGGAGATATCACGGTGCACAAAAGGTGCATCGAGCTTTT
>CALJNY010000122.1 GCA_937981515.1 uncultured Collinsella sp.
GCCAGGGGTATGGGGCAGCTCACAGGAGCGCGGGCTGCCGTCTGATTGTTTGAGGGTGCCAGATGTAAATAAACAGTGGAGTGGCTGCAAAAGACCCGCCATACTGGGTAAAATTAGGTTGTGCCGCGGAACCCGCTCCTCAGTCGGTCAACTTCGGAAGCGCGGGCAACGCAGGTGCTATCGTCTTAAAGGGTCGGCTGCAACCGACCCTTTTCTATGACTCCCTTCGCTATCCGTTACTGCTTATATTCCCGCCAGATCGAGTAGAGGTTCCGGGCAATGCCGGTCACATACATCGAGAGGCGCAGGATTTCAAGAAACAAGTTCATAGGCTTCACCCCAATCGGAGATCGGAGCGTTGCCCGCAGGCGGATTCCGCGGCAGTCAAGATTTTACCTCACAGGCCGCGGTGAGAGACATCCTGCCCATCTCATGGTTTGGAACAGTGTCGATCTAACGGGCAATCAAGCCTTTAGCGCTCTTTGAATTGGGTAGTCATCTGCCCGAAGAAACTAAGTTCGGATGGCTCATAAAGGAGCAAGTCGCCGTCCGCGGTCTTGTAGACTCCGCAGGGAAGATAACACCCGTCGGGGAGGACATAGAGGTCTCCTTCCTCCTTCAGCCCTGCTGGGAGTAGCGGAATCTCGTGCTCGTCCACTTGGAACTCATCTATGTGCGCAGTCTTCCTCTCCATGATGCCTCCTGGCTTGTTTCTGTTGCCGCCGCGATCTAAAACAAGCAGCTCTCAATCAGCTCTTTACCGCGCATGGTGTCGATCCATTCCTGCGGGATGGCGTCCATGCCGTATGCCGTGCCGGCGAGCGCACCTGCTACGGCTGCGGTGGTGTCGGTGTCGTCGCCTAGGTTGACGGCGGCAAGCACGCAATCTTCGTAGCTGTTAGTGTTGACGAAGCACCAGGTAGCGGCCTTAAGCGTGTCGCGCACGAAGCCGCCTGATCTGATTTCGTGCTCGGGTACGTCTTTCAGACAGAGTGCCCATTCGGGGAGTACGCCGTCCATCGCGGATCTCAACAGCTCGATGAACGTGACACATGCGTCGGTCGATGTTCTATGAGCGTGCGTAATCGCGGAGACCTCGCAGATCTCGTCGCCTGTCGCATCGACAAACGCCAGGGGCGCGATGCGCATGAGCGAACCGTTGCCGTTGTCGCGCTCGCCGGAGCCTCCTTTGGCGGTGTGCAGAGCGCGGGCGGTCGTGCCGCCGTAATCGAAAACGCCGTCGATCGTATACTCGCCACGGGCAATCCAGCTTACGAACTTGTCGCGCATGTCTGCGGTGTCGATATGCCCGAGCTCCCTAATCGAGTCGCAGGTAGCAAGCGTCATAGATGTGTCGTCGCTCCAGGTGCCGGCGGGCTGCCCATGTGTGCCGTAGCCGATCATGTCGGTGCATTTGAATGTGCCGCGGGGCCTGAACTCGTAAGGAACGCCCAGCGCGTCGCCAACGGCAAGTCCGTAGATGCAGCCGCGCAGCGTTGTTTTCGGTCTGTCTGTCATGGGAAACACCTCTTGTACTTTGGATTGAGGATGCGCGACAATCTGCGGCAATGTGTCCAGCTCAATACGGAGCGCAGCGCGTTCCGTATTGGGAGAGCTTGTCAGCTAATCTGATAAATGAAAAACCCGCAACGCTATTGCTTTATACGGCAATAGGGACCTCTTTTGGGCGCCCTGCCTTTGGTGCGTCGGCGAGTCGTGCCTCGATGGAAGCTTTGGACACCATGCGCTTGGTGCCGTCCTTCCATGAATCCAACATTCCTGCATTTATCAGTTGCGATACCCGTGCTGAGCTAACACCGAGCATACGCGCGGCATCCGCTGCGGTGACGGCGGGGATGTCGCCGAGCTCGCGGCTGACGGCCACGGCGATAATCTTGCCGCCGTGTTGTGGCTGGTGTCCAAAGTCCGACGCGGGAAGATCGACGCCGCCCATAAGGTGATCGTCGACCATACATGCGAGAAAATCGGCGGCGCTTTCGACAGCGTCGTTTAGATCGGAGCCAAACGTTCGTCCTCCGCCCAGCGAGCCACATGGCACGGCATCGACCATACCGTCCGAATCAAAGAACTCGAATTCCCATACGTAAACCATGTAAGACCTCCTCTAAAACTCGATGCGAAATGTGATGAGGATGAGCTATCGAAGTCCTGCCTGCCTTAGGATTCTTTTGGCAATTTGATCCTCAATCTCTCGGTGGCGTTTCACGAGCACGAGTTTATCTCCTTTGACGAACTTCTCGTGATTAGTGCTTCCTTTCGAGATGAAGCCGGCTTCTTCAAGGATGCGGATCAATTCGCGTCTCTGCATCTTAGCCTCTTTCAATAACTATATATTAGCACTTCCTAAGGGTTTTAGACTTAAATCTTAGCTATTGCTAACCCTTTATCTCACTTCGCCATCCTTGGATAGCGGCTTATATTCCTTGTGGTATTAGTTTATTTGCTCGTGCGGACACGATTTGGTGTTCTGCGCGCGACCGCGAAAAGGGTCAACAGGATCAAGGGCCGCGACGTTTTTCTACGTAACCGGCTGTTGACCGCCTGCGTCTTTTGCCTCAGTAGCCACGCGAAGGCCCAGGAATTCGTCAATGTGCTCAATATGGTGATGTGACCGGGCGCTTTCGCGAACACAAAAAACCGGGATGCAAGGAGTCGCACCTTGCATCCCGGCTGAGCTAAAACGGCGCTGCTGCATGCCGTTGGAGCTTTAGCGCTTAATCTCGATATCGTCGAGCTTAACATCCATGGCCTCGGTCTTTGCCTTGGCGATGTCGTCGGCAAACTCCAGAGATTTCATCATGGTCTCGACGGCGTCCTTGTGTTCCTCGACGTTGTCGATGCGCACGTACACGCTGCCGCCGTCAACGTCGGTGAAGTACTCGGTCGTCACGCCGCCCGAGTGCGTGTAGTAGGCACTGCGCCAGGTCTTGCCGTTGTACTTAACGGGATCGCTCTCGGTCCATCCGGAGTTGGTCTTCCACTTTGCCTCGTAGTCGAACAGCTCGTCGGCGTTCTTGTCAGGATCGAAGACGGGGATGAAGCGGTCGCTCGCGTGCTCGCTTTCGGTGAACTTAAACTGGGCCCTATCGGCCGTGTCGCCGGCAACATCGGTGATCTCGACGCCCTCGGGGACCTCGACCTTAAACCAAATGAAGTCGGTCCTCATATCCACGGCTGGCTTTTCCGCGCCGCCGCCACCGCCGCTGCCGGAAGTGCCGCCGCCGCCACCGCAGCCCACCAGGGCAACCGCGGCAAAGAGACTGATGCAGAGGGTGAGAATCGCAAAGGCCTTCTTTTTCATGGTCGTGTCCTCCTCGATCTGTAACCGCCCATGGATTACCTGCCTTTACTGTACGCGTGGACGGCTCGCTAGGGTGGGCCATGTGTCCCATTCTGAGGGCCGGATCTGCGCCGTTAAGTGGCAATATGTCCTGGCGCAAAAGAGGGGAGGGCCGGTGCTGCCCGGCTCTCCCTGGGGTGAGGTGACCTCGCTTTTAACGGAGCGCGTGTGCGTACACGGGCGGAGTCTTGTATGCCCCAGCTTGTGCTGCCCGGGAGTCTCGAAAGGTGGGCCATGTGTCCCATGTTTGGGGCACTGGGCGCATGGGACGGCACGGCTCGGCATCGGCTTTTTCATGTTGCGCAACAGCGATGCCGGCTTAAGGTTTTAGACTTGGCTGTGACAAAAGATAAACCACGAAAGGTCGTATGATGCTCTGTAAAACATGCGGACAGCAAGTTCCCGATGGATCGACGTTTTGTACACACTGTGGGGCTTCGCTTACGGGCGGTTCCGTACCGACGCCTTCGGGCGCTGATTCTTCCCCTGCCCCGGACTTAACCCAATCGATGCCGCCGGTCGCGCCTGCGCCTCAAAAGTCTAAGAGCAGGGCGCCGGTCATTATCGCTGTGGCATGTGCTGCTGTGGTCCTCATCGGCGGCGGCACGGTGTTTGCGCTTACGGTGCTCAACGGGGCAAAGAGCTCCGGCACGCAGATTTCGGGGGTCGATACCGGGTCTTCGGACGAGAAAGATTCTTCTGCTAAGAAGAAGAGCGACAAGTCCAAGTCCAAGGAACCCTCGTCGTCCGATGACGAGGCCGTTCCCGAGGACGAGTCGGCATACTACGGTTCGGGCGATTCGGACGATTACCTAACCGACGTGCATACGTACACGAACGACATGCATCCTTATAGCATGTCGATTCCCAACCGTTTTGAGATGGAAGATACTCCCAGCGGCAGCAGCACAAGGTACGAGGATCCGGAGACGGGTTTTGTGATCGGCCTGTCTGGCTACGTCAACGTTAACGACGAAACTGCACACGAGATGTTTGTCGATGAGGACACCTCGGGCAAGGCCGACCTCTATACCGCGGAGGGCGACAACTGGTACGTGGTTTCGTGGCGCGAGGGCGACACGATTACGTACACAAAGACGATTGTCACGGACTCGACGGTCGCCACGGCGTCTCTGGAATACTCGACCGCAAATCGTGATATGGGGTCGAAGATTATCGATACGCTGCTGCCGACGTTTATGGTGGACTAGGCATTCGTACCTATAGCCGGCAATCGGAAACGCCGATAGCCGGAGCTCCTGATCTGTAACCACCCATGGATTACCTGTCTTTACTGTGCGCGTGGACGGCTCGCTCGGGTGGGCCATGTGTCCCATTCTGAGGGCCGGATTTGCGCCATTAAGTGGCAATATGTCCGGGCGCAAAAGAGGGGAGGGTCGGTGCTGCCGGCCCTCCCCGGGTTGGGTTATATGTAAGCCCCAGTTTGTGCTGTCCGGGAGTCCCGAAAGGTGAGCCATGTGGTCCATGTTTGCGCTGGTTAGGGGAGTTGGTCGTGCCTGTGAATGACTGGAATGGCTGCGCGCCTGGATACCGAGTGCATCTAATTGTCATCGGCGCAAGCGTCCACTGTGGATTCGTCTGGGTAAAAAGAAGGACCCGCACCTTATGTGGTGCGGGCCCTGTTGCGCTGCAGGCTAGTTGCGACGGTGCGCTGAAGGTCGCTATTACTTGCGCATCTTAGAAGCGATCGCGCTGCCGGCGAAGCAGATGGCTGCCATGGAAAGCATCGCCATGATGACGTTTGCGGCGGAATCGCCCGTTCCGGGGAGCGTCTGCTTGTTGGTCTTGTCAGACTTGTTTGGCTTGTCGGTCTTGCTCGGCTTGTCGTCCTTGGGCTTTGCGGGGTCCTGCGGCTTGACGGGAAGCTTGGAGATCGGCTCAGTCTTGGTCTGGGTCTCGAAAGCCTCGTTCTCGAAGGTGGCGGTGTAGGTGCCCTCGCCCTCCTTCTCGGTCGTGGCGGGGGTGGTTACCTCGTAGGCGGCCTTCACGGTCTCCTCCTCGACGTGGCTGGCGTCGCGCTTGCAGGTGCGCTTGGCGGTGCAGAACCACTCGCCGTCCTGCTTGGACCAGGTGTACT
>CALJNY010000123.1 GCA_937981515.1 uncultured Collinsella sp.
CCAAGCAGAACCCCAAGCCTGAGGGCTCAAAGCCGACCAAGGCCGTTGCGGCTTCAACCACGAAAGCCAAGACTACCGGCGTGCTCGCGGCAACCGGCGACACCTCGGGTGCGGCCATCGTGGCAACCGTCCTTGCGGGAACAGCCGCTATCGCCGCAGGCACCATGGCGAGCCGTAAGCGTTCTTAGACGCCTCTGCGCACATGGCAGCTCCCGCGAAGGCCCCGAGCCCCAGCACCGTTTAACAACGCCACCGCCGAGCTCCCCTCCGGCGGTGGCGTTTTCCATATGCGTCCGCAGGGGATGCACGAGATTGTCTTTGGTCTAGCCCAACCGGCATACGCTGGCGTGCGACAATTGGGGCTGCCGATATCACAACACTGAGAGAAGCCCGTCATGGAAGCACATCAAAAGCAGATAACCGTTTATTCGAATCATACGGAAAGCGCGCCTGTCATCTACCTTCCTGTGGTCGTGGGCGACGGCAGCGAGGTTTATAAGTGTTGCCGAGAGCTCGACTGTCCGCCATTCGCCCTCGTCACCATTGGCGGGCTCGATTGGAATCGCGAGCTGAGCCCCTGGGCATGCGACGGGACCGTACGCGATGCCGAGCCTTTCGGCGGCCAAGCTGCCGATTTTCTTGATGAGCTGCTGAATCAGATAATCCCCCAGGTCGAGTCGTCGCTTCCTCAGCCGCCCACCCGGCGCGGCATTGCCGGTTACTCGCTCGCGGGCCTCTTCGCACTCTGGTCCCTCTGGCAAACCGACGCCTTTGACCGCGCCGCGAGCGCATCGGGGTCGCTATGGTTTCCCGACTTTGTCGACCGTGCCAGCACGGCCCCTTTTGCCGGCAGCCCGCAAGCCGTCTACCTGTCACTCAGCAAAAAGGAAACCAAGACGCCCAACCGCATGATGCGGCATGTACTCGACGACACACGCGCGATGGAAACGTTGCTCGTCGAGCGCGGCATTCCAACAACGCTGGAGCTCAACCCCGGCAATCACTTTGCCCAAACCGACTTACGCATGGCCCGCGGCATCCACTGGATACTGACACATTAAAAATGGTGCCCACACGCATATACGCATGGGCACCATATCTTGTTTTAGCTGAACGCAGCTGCTACTCAGCAGCCTCCTCAAGCTCGGAGACATCAAACTCAAAGTCGTTACCCGGCAGGATGGCGTTGAGCACAATGCCCACCAGTGAGCCCACGGCAATGCCGGACAGCGAAATGGTCACGCCGCCCAGCTCCAACACGATGGCGCCGGCGGTGCTGTACGCGATGCCGAGCGAAAGCACGAGCACCAGCGCGGCAACCAGCACGTTGCGGTTGTTCTGGAAATCGACCTGGTTCTCGATGAGGTTGCGGACGCCCACAGCGCTGATCCTGCCGTAGAGCACGAGCGACACCCCGCCGATCACACACGCCGGCATGGCCGCAATGACAGCCGCGAACTTGGGGCAGAACGAAAGCACGATGGCGCAACACGCGGCAATTCGAATTACGCGCGGGTCGAACACGCGCGTCAGGGCGAGCACGCCGGTGTTCTCACCATACGTAGTGTTGGCCGGAGCGCCAAAGAGCGAAGCCAGAATCGTGGCAAGGCCGTCGCCGAGCAGCGTGCGATGCAGACCGGGATCGGCAATGTAGTTGCGCTCGCAAGTCGAACCGATAGCAGAGATATCGCCGATATGCTCGATCATGGTCGCGAAGGCCAGCGGCATGATGGTGATGATGGCCGTCGTGGCAAGACCGCTATCGAACTGCGGCCCAAAGAGTGCAAACACGGTGTTGTCCCACACGATGGGCAGACCGACCCACGGAGCGGCGGCAACGCCCGAGAAATCAACCTCGCCGAGCGCAGCCGCAACGGCATAGCTCACCACAACGCCCAGCAAAATCGGCACGATCTTGACCATGCCACGGCCCCAGATGTTGCAGATGACGATAACGGCAACGCCAATGACAGCCACAAGCCAGTTGGTCTGGCAGTTAGCAATAGCGGAACTTGCCAGGATCAAGCCGATGGAAATGACGATAGGGCCAGTCACCACCGGCGGAAAGAAACGCATGACACGCTTGGCGCCAAACGCGCGGAAGAGCGCCGCCAGCACCGGATAGAGCAGACCGGCACAAGCTACGCCCAGGCAGGCGTAGGGCAAAAGCTCGGTCTCGCCGTTGGGCGCGATTGCGGCATAACCGGCAATAAAGGCAAACGATGAGCCCAAAAATGCCGGCACCTTACCGCGCGACAGGAAGTGGAACAGCAGCGTGCCCAAGCCGGCAAACAAAAGCGTTGCCGATACCGAGAGGCCGGTGAGCACGGGCACCAGCACGGTGGCGCCAAACATGACAAACAGGTGCTGTAGGCCGAGCAGGAACATGCGCGGGCGGCCGAGCGACGATGCGTCGTAGATGGCATCGCTGACGGCGGGCGTCGAGGACTGGGACATGGATGTCCTTTCGAATGGAAGGGCGATCAGGCATATCGGATAACCTGCCCGAACGATACGATCCGAACCATTGTACGCGATACACTATGCCTCGCACGCACCGTCACCTGCGAACGCTAGCGCTATTTCCAAACGCGCTCGGCAATGCGCTTGACCAGCGCGATCTTTGCCCATTGCTCATCCTCGGTCAGCTTGTTGCCAATCTCGCAGCTGGCAAAGCCGCACTGAGGCGACAGATACAGGTTCTCGAGCGGCACGTACTTTGCGGCTTCACGGATGCGCTCGACGATAACATCCTCGTTCTCGAGCTCTGCCGCCTTGGTGGTTACCAAGCCCAGCACGACCTTCTTGCCCGGGGCAACGTACTTGAGCGGCTCAAAACCGCCGGCGCGCGGCGTATCGAACTCCAGGTAAAATGCATCGACATCCTCGTTTGCGAACAGGTACGGCGCGATGGGGTCATAGCCGCCCTCGAAGGCATAGGTGGAGTGGTAGTTGCCGCGGCACACATGCGTGTTGATGACCAGATCGTCGGGCTTGTCCGCGATGGCGGCATTGTTGAGCGCCACGCCCAGCTCGCTTACCTTTTGCAGGTCGACCGGGCTCATGCCGGTTTTGGCGACAAAATCGGTGTCGCAGTAGATGCCCCAGGTGCAGTCATCAAACTGGATGTTGCGGCAGCCTGCTGCGTACAGGTCGGCGATCACCGTGCGATAAGCGGCTGCGATGGCGTCGGCAAGTTCCTCATCGGTCTTATAGACAGCGCGCAGGCTCTCCTGCTGGCCGTCGCAGCGGTCGAGCGTGACTTCGGAGAACGTCTGGATCGGCGCCGGAATGGTTTGCCGCGCGACCTGGCCCTCCCCCTCGAGCGCCTTGACAAATTTAAAGTGCTCGACGAACGGATGGTTCTCGCCGCTAATGGGCCCGGTTACCACGGCGGTGTCGGCGGTAGTCTCCTCATCGTGGAACATATAGCCCGTGCGCGAGGCACGACGCTCAATACCGTTGAGCCCCCACATAAAGTCGAGGTGCCAGTAACTGCGGCGAAACTCGCCATCGGTAATCACCTGCAGGCCAGCGGACTTTTGCTTGTCCACCAGGTCGCGAATGGCCTCATCCTCGACGGCCTTAAGGCCGGCGGCGTCGAGTGTGCCCGCAGCATAGGAGGCACGGGCGTCCTTTACGGCCTGTGGACGAAGAAAGCTGCCGACGATATCGACGCGAAACGGCGCGTTCAGCGTGGTTAAAGCACTCATAGATATCTCCCTTTGCATTGGTTGCTTTACTGGGACAAAGTATGAGCGCTCATATAGCCATCGTAAAATATACGTTTATAACAGTTTGATATAGATGCTTCCTATATCAGTTGGGACTGCCATGAAGAGATTTGACCTGTACAGGACGCAGCAGTCTAGATATGCTGACGGATCGCGTCGATATAGGCTTGGCCATAGCGCGTGAGCGTCGTGTTTTTGCGCGTGATGATACCAATCTCCATGTACTCGTCCACATCGAGCGGAATGGAGATAATACCTGGACCGTTGAGCTCGTGGCTGATCACGCCCGAACACACCGTGTAGCCGTTGAGGCCCATGGCCAGGTTGAACAGCGTCGCACGGTCGCGCACGCGGATATTCTTGCGGCGCTCAAACGTCGAGGTCAGTTCCTCGGAATAGTAAAACGAGTTGTAGCTGCCCTGCTCGTAGGACAGGAAGGGATAGTCCTCCAGGTCCTCGAGCGTCACGCTGGAGCGGCCCGCCAGCGGATGGTCGACGCACACAAAAACGTGCGGCGTGGCGCAGAAGAGCCCTTCGAACACGAGCTCGTTGGCCGCCAGCATGCGCTCGATGACCTCGCGATTGTGCTCCGACAGATACAGGATGCCGAGTTCGCTTTTCATATGCGCGACGTCCTCGATAATCTCGTGAGTCTGCTCCTCGCGCAGGGTAAAGTCGTAGCGCGCGGCATCAAACTCACGAATCACATCGACAAACGCGTTGACGGCAAAGGAATAATGCTGGCAACTCACACTAAAGTGCGGCACCTGCTCGGACGCGCCCTTGTACTTACCTTCGAGCAGATCGGCCTGGTCAAGCACCTGTCGCGCGTAGCCCAAGAAGGTCTCGCCCTCTTCGGACACAATGACGCCCTTGTTGGTGCGCTCAAAGATGTGCACGCCCATCTCGTTTTCGAGATCGCGAATCGACGCGGTAATCGAAGGCTGCGACACAAAGAGCCGGCGCGAGGCCTCGGTAATGCTGCCGCATTCGGCAACCTTAACAACATACCTGAGCTGCTGAAGCTTCATGGCTTTCTCCCTAGACGTTCGTGACGTCGAAACCCGTCGCATCCATCTGACGCATAAACGGCGGCATCTCCCCCGTCGCGGCGCAGGCGGCAATCTGATGCAGAGCCCCAGCAACCGCATCGTCTGCCGCAGCGCCGATATGCCAGCGCGCGGCAGCCGTGACAGCCTCGTTGGCATTGGCGACTGCAACGGAGTTGGGAACGGCATCGATCATGGGCAGATCGTTATCGGAATCGCCAAATACGGCCACCTCATCGGTCGTCAGGCCCAAAGCGCGCGCCAGCTCCAGCGCAGCGCAGCCCTTGTCCCAACCTGCTGGAAGGATGTCGAACAGGCGCACACGATTGTTGGGAAACACGAGTGAGAGCTCCGGTACCTCAGCGGCAACGCGCTCACGTAGCTCCGCGAGCTCCTCACGCGAACGGGCACTCCAGATATTCGCCTTGAACACCGGCGCGTCATCGACGACGGGACGGCACGGGGCCTCTTCGCCTTTGAGCCACGCATTGCCGCCCGACTCCATAGCGCGACGCACGCGCTCGGGATTGCTCGTCACGCAATAGGCATCATTGCCCCAAAAGTCATCGCCCAGGCTATAGACCTTCAGATACGTATCGTCGGTCTCTTGCTCAAGATAGTCGGCAAGACGCATGAGGGCACCGTTGTCGCTCGCACGGGAGGCAACAACCTCGCCGTCGACAAACATCACCTGGCCGTTACAGAACGCGCCAGTCGAGAAGCACTCGGAACGATTTTTGAACATCCAGCCCATCGCGGACGGCTGGCGACCCGAAACCGGGCCAAAGTGCAGACCCGCCGCCTGCATGGCATGAATGCCCTCGATGGCGTAGTCGCTGGCGCCGTCATGCCCGGCTGGAATCAGCGTATCGTCCATATCGGTCAGCACAAGTTTAATCATAAGGCCCCCATTCGTATCGGTCCTACCTATTGTAACGACCTGCCAAAATAAACCTGTCCCTTTTTGGCAGGTGCGTTAGTATAGGGAACAACAGATTCGATGCGGGAGTGCCGGCGGTGCAGACCAAAAGGCTGAGAGGGCATAGGGCCCAATCCTTTGAACCTGTCAGTTAATGCTGGCGTAGGGAGCATGCCGCCTTTACAGGGGCGCTGTCTATGCACAGCGCCCCTTTTCTATGCCAAGGAGGCATGTGCAGTGATTGATTCGGAACAGCTTAAGCAACATATGGTCAAGGCCGTGGAGGAGATTCGCGCCACCAATCCGATGGCCGGCTCCATCACCAACACGGTGACGATCGACTTTGTCGCCAACGCGCAGCTCGCCGTGGGTGGTTCGGCCGCCATGGTCTATCTGCCCGACGAGGGCGAGGCACTCGTTGCCGGCGGCGGCGCCATCTATCTCAACATGGGCACGCTCTTCCCCATCTACGAGCAGACGATTCCCCGCGCGGCCAAGGCGGCACACGACGCCGGCAAGCCCTGGGTGCTCGATCCGGTGGGCCTGGGTATCGGTAGCCTGCGCACCCAGCTGGTAAACGAGCTCAAGCAGTACAAGCCCGCCATCGTACGCGGCAACGCCTCCGAGATCATCGCACTCGCCGGCCTGTGGGGTCTTGAGGGCGAGGCGGCTGATATGAGCCGCGTGCGCGGTGTCGATACCACCGACACGGTCGACGCCGCCCGCGATGCCGCCGTGGCGCTCGCTCGCTACACCGGCGGCGCCGTAGTGGTCTCGGGCGAAGTCGACCTGATCACCGACGGCACGACCGTGGCCAAGTCCCACGGCGGCAGCCCGCTCATGTCCAAGATCACCGGCTGCGGCTGCTCGCAAGGCGGCGTGCTGGCCGTGTACGCCTGTGCCACCGACCCGTTTACGGCAGCCGTCTGCGGTACCGCCGTCTACAACGTTGCCGGCACGCGCGCCGCCGCTGTCGCCGATGCCCCGGCAAGCTTTAAGGTCGCCTTTATCGACGAGCTCTACCGCGCAACCGCCCAGGACATTGCCGATAACCGGCTCGAGCTCGAGGAGGCATAGGCCATGTCCGAGCCCGCAACCAATGCCGGCATGAACACGCTCGTCGCCGTGGCCATCGCCCCGTGCGGCACCGGCGATGAGCTCTCCGCCGAGGTCGCCGAGGTCGTGCGAGTCATACGCGAGAGCGGCCTTCCCAACCGCACCACCTCGATGTTTACCGAGATCGAAGGCGACTGGGACGAGGTCATGCAGGTCGTGCGCGACGCGACCTTTGTGTTGGCGAGCAAGGGCATCCGCACCGAAGTCGTGCTCAAAGCCGATATTCGTCCCGGATTTACCGACACCATGACCGGCAAGCTCGAGCGCATGGAAGCACAGATCAAGAAGCAGGAGGAAGCACGATGAGCATCCGCGACAACCTTGATATCTCGGCCTATCTAGTACTCGGCCCCGAAAACACGCTGGGACGCCCCGTGGGCGATGTGGTGGCCCAGGCGCTCGACGCAGGCTTTACCTGCATCCAGGTGCGCTCCAAGGTGGCAAGCGCCCGCGAGATCATTGCGCTGACCGGCGACGCCGCGCAGGCAATCGCACAGGCCGGCAAGACCGGTCAGGTCGCCTTGCTGATCGACGACCGCCTTGACTGCGTACTCGCCGCACGCGAGCAGGGCATTGCCGTCGACGGCGTGCACGTGGGCCAGAGCGACATTCCCGTCGAGGTCTGTCGCAAGCTGCTGGGCCCCGACGCCATCGTGGGCCTTTCGGCCCGTTGTGAGGAGATGCTCGAGTACGTCAAGACCGCCGACATGAGCCTTGTCGACTACCTGGGCATCGGCCCACTCCACGAGACCGAGACTAAGCGCGACTGCGGACGCGCAGCCGACGGCTCCATCATCACCAAGAGCTTTGAGGACCTGGCCACCCTCCATGCGGCAAGCCCTGTGCCCATCGTGGTGGGCGGCGGCGTCAAAAAGGCCGACCTGCCGCAGCTCAAGGCCACCGGCGTCGATGGCTTCTTTGTGGTGAGCGCCGTCTGCAGTGCCGACGACCCCTACGTCGCCGCCAAGGAGCTTGTCGATACCTGGCAGCAGGCATAGGCATAAGCCGAGCAGCTGATTCGCAGCCTCATATCTTCAATAGCGGAAAGCGCATCCCGGTTTGGGTCTCCATTCCGGGATGCGCTTTCCGTACGCGACCCCTACCCCGCCAGATACGCTTCCAGCGCGGGCAAGGTTGCCCCCGCATCGCGACGGCCGATCTGGTAGATGCGCTCGAGCTCATCGGGCTCGCGGCATAGCGACGGCACCTTCACCGATTCGCTCGGACGCACCACAAAGATATCGCCGGCAGCCTCGCGACGCGCCAGGTCATCGAGCGTGGCATTGTAAACCTCATGCCGATGCTCAAGCGCTGCGACAAACTCCGGATAGTGACGGAACACGCGTCGCAGCATGGGCATCACGCTGTTGGGCTGCTTCACAAAGCCCGCTGGCTGCGTGAGTACCACGATATTGCGGTCATACCCCTGCGCAAACAGCCATGCGCTGGGAATAGAATCAGCCACGCCACCATCCAGATACTTATGCCCGTCAATAGCAACGGGACGCGTCGCCACGGGAATTGCCGACGACGCCCGGATCCACTCGATATCGCGCTCGTCGCCATACGGCAGATCGTGATAGACGGCCTTGCCCGTCTCGATATCGGTACACACGCACGTAAACCGCATGGGGCAGGCGCGATATGTCTCCAAATCGATGGGATCGCGCTCGATGGGCACCTCGTGATAGGCAAAATCGGCATTGAACATGTCGCCGGTTCGCAACCAGCTCGTCACGCTCGCATAGCGCTTATCGGCACAATAGGCTTTGTTGTAGCGAATGGCGCGGCCGATCTGGCGCGATTTAAAGTTGTAGCCAAACGCCGCGCCCGCCGAGACACCCACCATATGGTCGCAAGTTAAGCCATGCTCCATCCATACGTCGAGCACGCCCGCCGTATACATGCCGCGGTAGCCGCCTCCCTCGAGTGCCAGCCCCACCGTGCGCGTCGTATTTGACTGTGCCATGCGACCATCTCCGTCCCCGCAAATTCAAACGGAACAAGTATACCCGTCAACATATATCGTCTCAGTCGCATTTTCATCGAACATCGCATCGTCGCGCTACCGCTTGTCGAATAATAGCCGCCCACAGCATGTGCACCCATATATAATTGTGCACTATTGTTTACACTACTCAGCTGTTATCAACAGCAAACATTAGCCGGCAAATTAACTCAACAACGCGGCAAGGCGGGAGCCTGGATACATGCAAAGCGCTGAGCAACGATGCATGCACACAACGAGCTCGCCCGACGCAATCCGCCCCGACCTCAGAAAGCCGCTTAGAACATGGATACTGTCAGCAATTACACCGAAACGCTCGAAAAGACCGTCCGTGACCTTCTCGAGCGGCAGGAGGATCTGATCAGGACTGCCTTTACCGACCAGCTTACTGGGCTTGGCAACCGTGGCGGCTTTGCCCGTTCCCTCGAGGAGCTCTGGGAGCAGGACGCCCCCGTTACCATGGCGTTCATCGATATCGACAATCTCAAGCACTGCAACGACGTCTTTGGACATGACGAGGGCAACCGCTATATCTTGCAGGTAAGTCTCTATCTTAATCTGTATATGAAGGTGGGCGAAGCGGCGTTTCGCATAGGCGGCGACGAGTTTGCCATCCTATCTACGATTGCAACCGAGGACGACCTCGTCGAACGTCTGAAACACTGCCGAACGGTTCTGCTCAAAAACAACGATTCCGAGATGCCCCACTCGTTTAGCTACGGAGTGTCACATGCCGACCCCGCCCTGGGCGAAGCTTCCAATCGCATGACGCTCGATGCCGACCATCGCATGTACGACTACAAGCTACGTCATGCCATGCACCTCGATCGACGCAATATCACGCAAGTTCACGCCGACGACTTCGAAATAAGCGATCGAATTTTTGACGCCTTTTCGATGCTCAATGAGGGCCGATATTTCTTTATCGAGAACTTGGACAAACATCGCACCCTTTGGTCACAAGGTGCCTTGCGCGATCTTGGCCTTCCCTCGGAGCACATAGACAACTGTCGCGATTACTGGAAAACGCGCGTCCATCCCGACGACCTTGAGGCCTGCATCAACGACATCGACCAAGTCTACAACGGCACCAAGCACCGTCGCGTCATGCAGTATCGTGTGCGCAACGCCGTCGGCGACTACGTCCTTTGCCGTGCTCGCGGGTTTCGTATCGACGGCGACGGAAATGTCCCCTCGCTCTATGTCGGCGAGCTCGTCAACCACTCACTTGCCGAAACCGTCGACGCCGCCACAGGCCTCGGAACGCAGCGCATGCTGGCCAACGCCATCGACGCCTGCCGCCGCGATCGTTGCGAGACAGGGCTTATAGCGGTGCGCGTTCGTGGCACGACAAAGCTCAACGAGCTCTACGGGGCCGAGGCCGTCGACAACATGCTTGCCGAATACGCAGGCCGTATGCTGTCGATCACTCGCGGCAGGAGCCGGGTCTACCGTTCACGAAGCGTTCAGTTCGTCGTGCTCAGCAACGACCTAGACCACGAGGCATTCGAGCAACTGACCCGCCACCTTAAAGAGGCCGTTTTCGCTCCTGTTCGAATCGCAGGCGACACCATTACTCCCGTCTGCCTTGTCGTCCCGGCCTTTTACGAGCACTTAACCCATCAAGCGACCGCCGTTTTAGGCGAACTCAACCGTCGCCTTCGCACGGCCGGCGGGCTTGTTCCCAACGACAGCCTCCCCATACCCGAGGCTGAGCGCAAAAGCGCCATCGCCGAACGTATCGACTCGCTCACGGGTCTCTATCGACCCAGCGAGTTTATGCGGCGCGCCAACGCTTTTCTCGAGGCAAGACGCGACGGCGCCTGGTGCATCGCCACGGTCGACATGGGCCACATGCGCCTGTTTAACGAATGGTATGGACAGGCCGAAGGCGACCGCCTGCTTGCCGATGTGGGCACGGTCCTCAAGGACATCGAGAATGCCGACATGGGCGTCGCAGGGTACTGGGGCCAAGATGACTTTTGCGTACTCATCCCCTTTAAGCACATCACCGTCCATCAAATCTACAACCGCGTTCGCGAGGCAGTAGCCAGGTATGATGGCGG
>CALJNY010000124.1 GCA_937981515.1 uncultured Collinsella sp.
GGCGGGCGCTCATAGCGAAGGCGCCGGGCGGCTTGCCGCCGATGAGCTGGGGGTCGAGCGCGTGACGACGGCACGCGAGCTGACGGTCGACGAGATTGCGGCGCTATGTGCCACGGGTGTGCCCATCGAGGTATTCTGCCACGGTGCGATTTGCATCGGCTATTCGGGGGCGTGCGAGTTCTCTGCCCTTCGACGTGGCCGCTCTGCGATGCGCGGTGATTGCACGCAGCCGTGCCGTCTATCCTATGACTTGGTGGACGAGGCTGGGCAGAGTGTTGCCGCCGTCGAGGGAGATCGCCTGCTGGGTCCGCGCGACTATCTGGGTATTGCGCATCTGCCCGAGCTTGTAGATGCCGGCGTGGCGTCGCTCAAGATCGAGGGGCGCATGAAGAACCCCGATTACGTATTCAACGTGGTGCGGGTGTGGCGCCGGGCACTCGATATGCTGTGCGACGGCGCGTGGGACCCCGATGCCGTGGAAGAGCTTGAGCGCGAGCTGGGAAGGTCGTTTAACCGCGGGTTTACCGACGCGTATTTGCGAGGCCGCTCGGGTGCGGAGCTTATGAGTTTTGAACGCGCGATCAACCAGGGCGTGCGTGTGGGGCGCTTGGTCGCTGTGGGCCACGAAGAGGTGACCGTTGAGTTCGACGCCGCCGTGGCGGCGGGCGATACGCTCGAGATCAGGTTTTACCCGGGCGCCGACGCTCGGCCCGATGTACCTAAACGCTGGCCGCAAGTTCCCTGCCCGGTGGATGCCGCGGCGGGGGAGCGCATCGTTGTCCATTGCAAGCGTAAGGTCGACGCGGGCTGCGAGGTATACCTGATTCGCAGCGCCGGCGTGTTGGATCAGACGGCGGCGGTGTTGGAGCGCATGCGGGCCGAGGCGGATGCGATTGCGCCCGTTGCGCGTGCCGTCGAGGTACTGCTCTTTGAGGGCGTTGCGGTGGATGGCGGTGCATCGACGGAATTGGTGGAGTGCGCGGTTCCCACTCGCATGGTTTTTGCTTGGCAGCTGATGGATGCCGACCCGCGCGGGGAACTCGATTTGTCCGACGCCGTTGTGGTGCTTGACGAGGTGTGCCGCGCGAGTGACGCTGACTGGACCCGCTCACTGATACAGCGTGCCGGGTGCGTCGTCTGCCGCAACCTGGGACAGGTGGCGATAGCTCGCGAACTGCGCGTCGCGTTTGACGTGGCGGCGCCGGTGTTCTGCGCGAACCGGGCAACGCTCGCCTGGTTGCGAGGACTCGGTGCGGGGCGGGTGTACTTGCCGGCCGAGTTGCTCAGCAATGATGCGGAGCGTATTGCCGAACTGGCTGCTGAACCCGGCGTCTTGGGTCCGGTCGACGCCGACCGTCCCGAGCTTATGGTGTGCGAGCACTGCCTGCTGACCGCCGAGGGCGTCTGCGCCACCGATGCGACGGGACAGGTCCGTTGCCGCGACTGCTTGCGTCGTCGGCAGGCACGCTATCTGGTCGAGCGTGACGGTACACGTCTGCCAGTTGCCATTGACGCATGCGGCAGGACGAGGATTTTCCTGTCGTAGGTGCCGCGTCGCGTCAGTTTGTTATCATAAGAGAGTTTATGGACTTCCAGC
>CALJNY010000125.1 GCA_937981515.1 uncultured Collinsella sp.
GTATCGACCAGGCCCTTACGGGCGCCGTAGGTCGAAATGAAGTACTCGAGCGGCAGCAGGCCCTCGCGGAAGTTCGCCTTAATGGGAAGGTCGATCGTCTCGCCGGACATGTCTGCCATCAGGCCACGCATGCCGCCGAGCTGACGCAGCTGGGTCTTAGAACCACGGGCGCCGGAGTCGGCCATCATGTAGAGCGGGTTCTCCTCGTCGAACATGTCGAGCATGAGCGCTGCAACCTTATCGGTACAAGCGGTCCACTCGTTAACGACTTCGATGTGGCGCTCCGTCTCGTTGATGAAGCCCTCCTCGAAGTACTCGTTGATCTGGTCGACGTTGGCCTGGGCGCGGTCGAGCAGCTCCTGCTTCTCGGCAGGAATGAGAGCGTCCCACACCGAGATGGTGAGGCCGGCGCGGGTAGCGTAGTGGAAGCCGGAGTACTTGATGGCGTCGAGGATCGGGCCGACCTTGGCCTCGGGGTAACGATCGCAGCAGTCGGCAACCAGCTTGGCCACATCGCCCTTGACCATCTTGTAGTTCATGAACTCATAGTCTTCGGGCAGGCACTGGCGATTGAAGATGATACGTCCGATAGAGGTCTCGAAGCGCGCGGTCTTGTTGCCGGTGACGTCGTAGTCGACGAACTCGTTCTTGCCGTTCTTGACGCGGAAGATACGGGTGCCGTCCTCGTTGATGACGTTGGCATCGGCAGCGGACACGCGGACCTGGATCTTGGCCTGCATGTCGACCTCGGAGCGGCAGTCATAGGCGTGCAGCGCGTCATCGAAGCTCGAGAACACGTGGTTCTCGCCCGGCAGGCCCTCGCGGACCTGGGTGAGGTAGTACACACCGATGATCATGTCCTGCGAAGGGATGTTGACCGGCTTGCCGGATGCCGGCGAGCGCAGGTTGTTCGCAGAGAGCATAAGCACGCGGGCCTCGGCCTGAGCCTGGCTGGACAGCGGCACGTGGACAGACATCTGGTCGCCGTCGAAGTCGGCGTTGAAGGGCGAGCAGACCAGCGGGTGCAGGTGGATAGCCTTGCCCTCGACCAGCACCGGCTCAAAGGCCTGGATGGACAGACGGTGCAGGGTCGGTGCACGGTTGAGCAGCACGACGCGGCCGTCAATGACCTCTTCGAGGATGTCCCACACAAAGGTGGCACCGCGGTCGATAGCGCGCTTGGCGCCCTTGATGTTCTCGACCTTGCCAAGCTCGACCAGGCGCTTCATGACGAAGGGCTTGAAGAGCTCCAGCGCCATGGTCTTGGGCAGACCGCACTGGTGCAGCAGCAGCTTGGGGTCGGTAACGATAACCGAACGGCCGGAGTAGTCGACACGCTTACCCAGCAGGTTCTGACGGAAACGACCCTGCTTGCCCTTGAGGGCCTCGGCAAGCGACTTGAGCGGGCGACCGCCACGGCCAGAGACCGGGCGACCACGACGGCCGTTGTCGAACAGGGCGTCCACGGACTCCTGGAGCATGCGCTTCTCGTTGTTCACGATAATCGCAGGGGCGTCCAGGTCGAGCAGGCGCTTGAGTCGGTTGTTACGGTTGATCACGCGACGATACAGGTCGTTGAGGTCGGACGCGGCGAAGCGGCCGCCGTCGAGCTGGACCATCGGGCGCAGATCGGGCGGAATGACCGGGATGACGTCCAGGATCATGTTC
>CALJNY010000126.1 GCA_937981515.1 uncultured Collinsella sp.
GCTCAACAAGATGCACGCGATCGAGCATGCGGACGATAAGAAGCACCATGAGCTTGAGGACGCTCTGCTCACGGCCTTTATCACCCCGCTTGAGCGCGAGGACCTGGACCTGATGAGCTGCTCGCTCGACACCGTGCTCGACCGTATCGAGGGCGTCGTGCAGCGCGTCTACTTCACCAACATCCAGAGCATCCATCCCGATGCCATCGTGATCGCCCACAAGGTGACCGACGCCTGCCGCGCCATGAAGGACCTGATGGTCGAGCTGCCCAACTACCGCAAGTCCAAGACCCTGCGCGAACTCGTCATCCAGATCAACACAATCGAGTCCGAGGCCGACGAGCTCTACATCAACGCTATGCGCAACCTGCATGTCAACGGCAAGGATCCGCTCGAGGTCATCGCTTGGCGTGACGTCTACGCCTTCCTGGAGTACTGCGCTGACTGCTGTGAGAATGTGGCCGATGTTGTGGATTCGATTGTCATGAAGAACAGTTAATTAGCGGTACGCATCCCACCGGCGAAGGCCCGGCACCTATTTGCTTTCTCACTCCGGCTGCACGGCAGAGTCGTTCGAAAGTAAATAGGTGCCGGGCCTTCGCCTTGCGTACCACCATTGGGAACCTTGGCTAATAGGCGGAATGCACGGTGGCTTTGGTTGAAAGCGCCTTTGGCATCAGTCATGACTTTGGGCAGCGCTGAGCGTTTGGCTGGATGTTGCTCTGGGTAACCTTTGGTTATCTTTTATTTCGTTATTAAATTGTTGGAGGGCTTGTATGTCGTATTTGGATCTGGCTCGGGGTCGGTATTCTTGTCGTTTGTTTGAGGACCGTCCTGTTGAGCAGGCTGTGATGGATGCCATTGTTGAGGCGGGGCGTATTGCTCCTTCTGCTTGTAATAAGCATCCTGCCCGTGTAATGGTGTTGGATACGCCTGAACTGTTGGAGAAGGCTGCTGCTTGTCAGCCTCGGTTTGCTCGTGATGGGTCTATCTTTGGGGCTCCGCTTATCTTTCTTATCTGCAGCGTTACCGACGATGCTTGGGTGCGCCCGTATGACCAGATGAACTCCAGTGCCATCGACACCTCGATCGTTTGCGATCAGATGATGATGGAGGCCGAGGAGCAGGGCCTGGGTACGTGCTGGGTGTGCCATTTTAAGCCCGAGGTGGCCTGTGAGCAGTTCAGTCTGCCCGAGGGCATCTATCCCTATCACATGCTCGTCTGCGGCTATCCTGCCGACCATATCGCCGACCCCGAGCAGCGCGAGGCCCGCACCATTCCCCTCCCCAACTTCCTCCTCAAGTAGATTTTTGGGACAGGCCTTAAAATCCACCTTTGACCACGTGCCGTTCGCGGCTTATAGGACAAAATGTGTGTCCCGATAGAACATCCGTTTCCATCCATTAATCCAGCCAGAACGGGTACGGGTCCCTGTGGTGGAGGTCCTCCCACACGGCCCTGTCGCCCCACTCCGGCCCTCCGTCCTCGCGCGACGGCGAGGCGGAGTAGACGCTGAACAGGAAGTCGATGTCCGCGTCGGTCGGCATCGCGGCGAGTTTCTCGCGCGCCGTCCTCGCGTCCCCCGAGTGCGCGTGGCACCACCAGAACACCGCCTTCACGCGCTTGACCGACGTCAGCCCCCGGTGGTTGCGCAGGACGGCCCTCAGCTGCGAGTTCACCCCTCCCTCGATCATGTTGTTGGTCGACGGCAGCGGGCCGGCCTTGGCCAGGGCGGGGTCGAGGTAGGTGAACAGCGTCCCCGCCGACACCAGCGACGACAGCGACGAGCGCGCCCGCCTCAGCCTCTCGTGGGTGTAGACCATCCTGCCGTCCACCACGGTCCTGTCCTCCAGGAAGTCGGCCCAGAACCCGCACCAGTCGAGGTAGCGCTCGACCCAGAGCTCGGCCTGGTGCAGCGTCTCGATGCCCATGAGGTCGCGCGCGATGAGGTAGAGCTCGCGCCCCGCCTGGAGCTTCGGCCGCGTCGTCGTGTAGCGCTTGACCTGCGAGAAGGCGTGGAAGGTACATCTCTGGACCCTGGTGCGCGGCCAGGTCTCGCGCACGGCCTTGGCGAACCCGCTCCCGCCGTCGGTGACGACCACGTCGGGCGCCGGGATCGGCGCCATGAGGGCCGACCACGCCCTCGAGTTCTCCGACCTCGCCATGTACCAGGAGACCACCCTCTCGCCGCTGCAGCATATGAGCACGACGAGGTCGCGCGCGAGCCAGATCCCGTCGACGTAGAGCACGCGGTGCAGCTCGCCGTCGGGGACGGGCATCGGCCAGACCTCCCAGAACTCGGCCGTCCTGCGCCTGAAGGAACGCCCGCCGCCCGGCATCGCCGCCCGGGAGTCCTTGGAGAGGAGCCACCCGAGGAACTCCTCGAGCCTCGTCGCCGTGTCGTCGTACCTCACCGTCGTCGACGCGCCGCAGGACGTGCACCTCCACCGCTGGGACCCCGATGAGGTCCTGCCGTTGCGCTTGGTCCGACCGCCGCAGTAGGGGCAATAAACGGCCTTCATGGGCACCTCTTCCGAAAGGGTATTTAACGGTTCCGGAAAAGGTTATCTACCTGCGGGAACGATAGGCAACCGGACACACATTCTGTCCGAGCGGTTAAAAGCGGGCACGGAATTTAAGCGGCTGAAAAAGGGGCATCGACCTGCGCCGATGCCCCCAACGTGGACACACATTTTGTCCTATAAGCCCCGTTCGCCGAGTTCTGTGCCCTCAAACGCAGGACTCGGCGTTTTGTTTTGCAGGCTGCATACAGCCACAAAAAAGGACCCGCAAGCTGCGGGCCCTTTCTAGGCGCTACATGATAGCTGGATGTTAGTCCAGGTCGTCGGCGGCGAAGTTGTCAATCGGTGCGAAGGGATCGGCAACGGGGATAACCGGCTCGGCGACGGGCAGCGGCTCGGCAGCAGGAACGGTCACAGCCGGAGAAGCGGCGGAACCGACCGGCGTGGAAGCCATGAGATCGGACGGGAAGGAGTTCTGAGCATCGTCAATGAAGTGCTGGATGAGCTTGAGGTACTCGGCCTTAAACTCCTCACGGGAAGCCTTAAGACGGTCGATCTCCTCAAGCTCGGCCTGCTTCTCGGTCAGGGCCTGACGGATGACCTCGCGGGCCTTGGCGTCGGCCTCGTTGCGGATACGGTCGGCGTTCTCGTTGGCGTCGTTGACAATGCCCTCGGCGGTCTGCTGGGCAGCAATCAGGGCAGCGGAAATCTGGCGCTCCTGAGCGGAGAAGTCGGGTGCGGGAGCGGCCACTGCGGCAGCGTCCTGAGCCTGAGCAAGCTGGGCCTGCGTATCGGCGAGCTGCTGCTCGGTGGCGGTCAGACGACCCTTAAGATCGACGATCTTGGCGAGCATGGCGTCGACCTCAGAGGACAGGGTCTCCAGGAAGACGTCGACCTCGGCGGGATCGTAGCCGCGCTTGGCCTCAGAGAAGGTCTGAGCCTGAATGTCAGCAGGGGTAATAGCCATAACAAGTTCTCCTTTATCTTCGCCTTGGCGCCTTGCGCCCGACGTGAGTTACTAAGCCAGTTTTATATGAGTATACCTATAAGAAGTTGCAGAACCAGCTTCTGCACCAACTGCAACGCAATAATCGCAACGACCGGTGAAAAATCGACGCCGCCCATGGGCGGGATAAACCGGCGGAACAAATTGAGCCACGGGCCGCACACGCTATCGAGAACAGCGGCGATATCCTGTAGCAATCCACCCTGCTTCATGGGGATCCACGTCATAAGGCAGTAGACCACGATGAGCGTGGAGTAAAAGTTGAACAGCGTATTGACCAGCTGGACAATGGTGTAGATGTTGATGAGAATCTCCTCGTCTTGTCTTTACTTAAGGTAGCCGTCGGCACGGAGCTTTTTGAGGTCCGAATCCTTGACCTCGCAACCGGCGGGCAGCACCATAAACACGCGATCGCCCACCTCTTTGACTGTGGCGCCCAGGCCGCAGGCAAAGCCGTAAGAGAAGTCCAGGACGCGCTTGGCGACCTCGGTACGAACGCCCACAAAAATCAGCGCGACAGGCTGCTTGGTGCGCACGCGACGCACGACGGTCTCTACGTCGTCATAGCTCTCGGGGCGCAGGACATAGGCCGGCAGCTGCGGCGTAGCGTTGATGATGTTGCTCGCATACGCCGAGGCATCGCTCGGTGAGGGAGCAGGTGCGGGGGCAGCAGCGCGGGCACGCGTACTCTCGGCGTAGCTCGACGGCGTGTCGTAGGCACCGGGACGATAACCGCCCGCAACCGTCTCCTGCGAGCGCGACGGCGGGTTGTAGGTCGTAGCGTGGCGAGAATCGTCGCCGACCAGCTGACCGGAGCGCGTGTACACGGCCACCGACTCGGCCTCGCCGCGGCGCGTCTGGCCCAACAGGCCGTTGCTCGGCTCATCCTGGGTGTAGAAGCCCTCGCCCGAGGCACCGCTGTAACCGTTGTTCTGGTAGCCGTCGTCATAGCCGTCATCGTAGCCGTAGTCGTCGTCCTGACCATAACCCTGGTCGTAACCCTGCTGGCCGCCCAGGTGCATCTTATTTTTAATCTCGTCAAGGAAGCCCATGGTTGTGTCCTCTCGCGGTTTAGTGCAGGCGCTCTGATAATCAGTGCGCACTTCAGAGCCTTATTTTACTGCAAACTCCGGGCTAAATACTACCCTGCCCAGGCGAACGAGCGTAGAGCCTTCCTCAAGGGCAGGCTCAAAGTCCTCGCTCATGCCGCAGGAAAGTTCGGGCAGGCTCAGGTCGGAGTGCGTCGCCTCAAGCT
>CALJNY010000127.1 GCA_937981515.1 uncultured Collinsella sp.
GGAGCTGTGACTTCACCGAAGACAACTCCAAGACCTTCGAGGAGTACGTGGACGAGTGCGACAAGGTCGTGCACGAAAGCGTCGCTGCGCACCGAATCGCCGATGTTAAGGTGGGCTCGTTTCTTTCTGGCGGCGTGGACTCCAGCTACATTGCCGCCTGCCTTATGCCCGACACCACGTATTCTGTCGGCTTCGATTACAAGAACTTCAACGAGACCAACTACGCTGCCGAGCTTTCCGACAAGCTGGGCATCAAGAACGTGCGCAAGATGATTACCGCCGACGAGTTCTTCGATGCACTGCCCGATATCCAGTATCACATGGACGAGCCGCAATCGAACCTGTCCAGCGTGCCGCTGTACTATCTGGCGCAGATGGCTTCCGAGGAGGTCACCGTCGTCCTTTCGGGCGAGGGTGCCGACGAGCTGTTTGCCGGCTACGAGTGGTACGAGGACACCCCCGAGATGCGCTCTTTTAAGAAGCGCGTGCCGCTCGGCGTACGTCGCGCCCTGGGCTCGCTCGTTCAGCATCTCCCCTACTTTAAGGGCCACAACTTCCTGACGAAATGCGCCGAGGTTCCCGAGCGCTGGTATGTGGGTCAGGCAAAGGTGTTCGATCCCTCCGAGGTCGACGAGGTGCTCAAGCCCGCTTATGACACCGGCAAGAACGCCGCCGAGATGTGCGCCGAGTACTACAAGCAGGTCCCCAACTGCTGCGAGCTTTCCAAGAAACAGTATCTGGATATGAACATGTGGCTACCGGGCGATATCCTGCTCAAGGCAGACAAGATGTGCATGGCGCATTCTCTGGAGCTTCGCGTCCCGTTCCTGGACAAGAAGGTCATGGAGTTTGCCGAGCACATTCCCGCCAACTACCGTGTTAACGAAGAAGGCTGCAAGCTCGTTCTGCGTCACGCTGCCAACCGCACGCTGCCCGACGAGTGGGCAACGCGCAAGAAGGTGGGCTTCCCCGTACCGGTCAAGTTCTGGCTGCGCGAGCAAAAGTACTACGACTACGTAAAGGAATACTTCACCGCACCGTGGGCTGCCGATTTCTTTGACACCGATGCGCTCATGAAACTGCTTGACGATCACTTTGAGGGTCGCGCGCTCAACCAGCGCAAGATCTATACCACGTTGACGTTCCTCATCTGGTACAAGCGCTTCTTTATCGACGAGGACAAGGGCGCCGAAGTCGCCGCGTAAGTTTCGTTATGAATTAGCGGTGAACAGCACGGGGTTTCCGCTATACTCAATCCCTGCGGGCGATTGGCGCAACGGTTAGCGCAGGTGCTTTACACGCACAAGGCTGGGGGTTCGAATCCCTCATCGCCCACCACTTGATTGAAAAGGCTCCCAGCGATGGGGGCCTTTCCTTTTTGGGCCCCGTGCAGAGGGATTCGAACCCGCAAGGGTGCGGAGCTGAGGAAACGCGAAGCGTTTTCCAGCGTAGCACGCGAGGGCCGCAGGCCCGAAGCGAGAGCGGGCGGCGCCAGCCGCACGCGGACATCCCTCATCGCCCACCACTGAATTGTTAGGCCTCCAGCGATGGAGGCCTTTCCTTTTTTCGGGCCCATCGCATGGGATTCGAACCCATCAGCGCGTCTGCCACAAAGGCCGTGGTCAAATAATGGCAAAAATGAGTACTGCTACTTTGCTTGCAACATATAAAAAGATAGCATTTGCTTAAGTTACGCAACATGTGTCCATTATAAGGACTAACAGTTGGATTAAAATCGTGTATTCATCGCCATTTCGTCTTGCTATCTAGCCTTATTAGTCCAAATTTGCTGCTACCAAATTGGTAGCAGTACTCATATTTGATGTTTTTTGACCAGCAGGTCTCCCCCGCCTTAGCAAATCTAAGGCAAAACGGGTTCCAGACCGCTGAATCGTGCCGCATATGGCACGTCCGCAGTCCGGAACCCGGTCCAAATTGAGTTATTGCGCTGTGTTAGGCCAAAACGTCCGACAAAATCTCGATCAGGCTGTCCACGTCGGCTTCCTCGCAGATAAGCGGCGGCAGGAAACGCAGCGTATGAGCTCCGGTCGCGTTAATCACGGCGCCAGCGGCCAGCGCGCGGGCAACAATATCATGTGCATCGCCCGCAGCGTCATCCAGATCGCAGCCGAGCATTAAGCCGCGACCGCGTACCTCGACCACATGCGGCAGCTTGGTGAGCTTTGCCTCCATATAAGCACCCACCTTGGCAGCATGCTCGGCATAATCGCCGCGCACGCCGCGACGGCCAAGCAGCTACCGCCAAAGGTCGAACCGTGATCGCCGGGCTTAAACACGTCGGCGATCTCCTTCTTTGCCACCACGGCACCCATGGGCACGCCATCGGCAATGCCCTTGGCAAGGCTCATAATGTCGGGCTCCACGCCATAGGTCTGGAATGCAAACGGCTTGCCGGAGCGGAAGATGCCACACTGGACCTCGTCGGCGATAAACACGGCGCCCACCTCGTGTGCCAGGTCGCGCGCCGCCGCCATAAACTCCTCGGTCATGGGGTGTACACCGCTCTCGCCCTGGATCGGCTCGAGCATGACGGCGCAGACTTCGCTTCCCAGCTGCTTAAAGATCGAACGCAGTTCGTCGACATCGTTGGGCGTGCAGGCCACAAAGCCACCCGGCAGCGGGCGGAAGCTATCCTGTAGCCAATCCTGCATGGTGGCGGCAATGGTCTCGAGCGTGCGACCATGGAAGCCGCCGCGCATGCATACGATGGTGTTGCCGCCGTTACCAGCACGCTTGGCGTACAGACGCGCGAGCTTCATCGAGCCCTCGTTGGCTTCGGCACCAGAATTGGCAAAGAACGTCTCCCACACCTGCTCGTCCGCAGCCGGGGCACCGAGCGCAGCGGCCGTGGTCTCATCGCCGGCGGCAATGGCATCGGCCAGAACGCACGCACCATCTACGTCGTCATTGGCAAGCTTGGACAGCAGCGCCGCGACCTGGCCGCGCTGCTCGATGTAGAAGTAATTGGAGACATGCATGAGCTTTTTGGTCTGAGCCTCGAGCGCCGAAAGCACTGCAGGATTTCCGTGACCTAGACTACACACGCCAATACCAGCGAGAAAGTCGAGATACTCACGACCATCGTCACCGATGAGCTTCATGCCGTGACCTTCGACAAACTCAACTGGTGAGCGGCCAAAGGTATGCATAACGTAGTGGGATTCGAGCGATTGTTGAGTTGCAAGTGACATGGGATGCCTTTCGTTGGGCGCCGTACGGCGCAGGGCTATGGGTGCAGGGACGCGACGACCGCGGGTCAGCTAGACCGTCTGGAGCTTCTCGACCTCGTCGAGGTTCTCGGTCAGGCGCGCCGCAAACGTCGAAAGCGGGTGCGGATGCGTATCGAATTCGTAGGCTGTCTCGGTGGAATGGATCACGGTGCCGACGCCAGCATCGGTCAACAGCTCCAGCAGCAGCGAGTGCGGCGTCGTGCCATTGATGATGTGGGCTCGGAACACGCCAGCGGTAAGCGCGTCGACAGCCGCACGCAGCTTGGGAATCATGCCCTTATCGACCTCCCCGCCGTAGAGCATCTCGTTAACCTCGTCGAGCGTTAGGTTAGAGATAAGCGAATCCTTATCGCTAAAGTCCTTGTACAGGCCATCGACATCGGTCAAAAAGATCGCCTTATGCGCGTGGAGCGCCGCGGCAACGGCACCGGCGGCGGTGTCGGCGTTGATGTTGAAGAAACCGCCGTCCTCCCCCGCCGCGACGGTAGCGATGACGGGGATGTACTCGCTATCGAGTAAGCGCTCGATATAGTCGGTGTTGACGTGCGTCACTTTGCCCACACGACCGAGCTCGGGGTCGAGCGGCTCGGCGATGAGCGTGCCGGCATCACTGCCCGACACGCCCACGGCCAGGTTGCCGTGGTGGTTGATGGCAGCAACCA
This sequence comes from uncultured Collinsella sp., assembly GCA_937981515.1. Taxonomy (GTDB): domain Bacteria; phylum Actinomycetota; class Coriobacteriia; order Coriobacteriales; family Coriobacteriaceae; genus Collinsella. Next base: position 3,914 of record CALJNY010000127.1, read on the forward strand.
GCTCCTGGTTGACTTTACCACCCAGCACCTCGCGCACGATATCCATAGTCGCCGGCGTGGTCACGCGTTGGCCGTTCTTAAACTCGACGGGAATATCGTAATGGCTCAGCGCCTCGTTGATAGCCTTACCGCCGCCGTGCACGATGACGGGGCGCATACCGATGATCTTGAGCAAAACGATGTCGCTCATCACGTCGCGGCGCAGCTGCTCATCAACCATGGCGGCTCCGCCATATTTGATAACAACCGTCTTGCCGGTCAGGTTCTTAATCCACGGCAGCGCTTCGAACAGCAGCTGCGCGGTCGCTTCGTTTGATTCGCTCGAACGACAATCGCGTGCGAATTTCATAATCTGCCTCGTCTTTCGTATCGTTATCGCGCCGTGCTCCGCTGTCCGCAATCGCGGCAAGATGCGCAGCGTGCCCGGAATCTAGGAACGGTAGTCGCCGTTGATGGAAATGTACTCGTGCGTGAGGTCGCAGGTCCACACGGTTGTTGCCGCGTCGCCTGCGCCCAGGTCGGCCGAAATCACGATCTCGGGCGCCTCGAAACGTCGTAGAGCCTCGTCCTCGTCAAAGGGAACAGTCAGACCATCGCGACAGACAGGCATACCCATCATGTCGATGGAAACGTCTTCCTGATTAAACTTCACGCCGCACTTGCCAAGCGCCATGGCAACGCGGCCCCAGTTGCAGTCGTGGCCGGCAATGCAGGTCTTAACGAGTGGCGAGTTGGCAACGGCACGAGCGGCGATATCAGCTTCCTCGTCGTTGGCGGCTCCGGTAACGTTGACCGTAACAAGCTTGGATGCGCCCTCACCATCGGCGGCGATATTGCGCGCCAGGCTCTCGCACACCTCGTGCACAGCAAATGCCAACTCGTCAAAGGCATCGGAGCCCTCGACGATGGCCTCGGCATCTGCGGCAGCGGCGCCGGAGGCAAGCATGATGCAGGTGTCGTTGGTCGAGGTGTCGGAATCGACCGTTACCTTGTTAAAGGTCTGCTTGACGGTCGAGAGCAGCAGGACATGAAGTGCCGCAGGCTCGACGGGGGCATCGGTGGTGATAACTGCGATCATGGTGGCCATGTTGGGCATGATCATGCCCGAGCCCTTGCACATTCCGCCTACCGTATAGACATTGCCCGCATGACCCGCAGCCTCACTGACGTAGGACACGGCGTACTCCTTGGAGTGCGTGTCGGTCGTCATGATGGCGCGAGCGGCATCGGCGCCACCGTGGGCAGAGAGTGCCTCGTAGGCAGCAGGAATGGCGGTCTCAAACGTGTCGATCGGCAGAATCTGGCCAATCACACCCGTGGAGGCAACCAGAATCTGCTGGGGCTCGCAGCCGATGACCTGCGATGCGATGTTGCACGTCTCGCGCGCGCATGCAAGGCCGGTCTCACCCGTGGCGGCGTTGGCATTGCCAGAGTTGACCGAAACGCCGGCGATGATACCGTAGCCCTTGTCGGCACCGCCCAGGTTGGCACGGCTCACTTGCACGGGCGCCGCGCAAAAGCGATTGGTGGTAAACACGCCGGCACCGGGACAGGGTTTATCGGGCACGACGAGCGCGTAATCCAGACGCTCGGGGTTCTTGCGGAACCCAGCGTGGATGCCCGCAGCTTTAAAACCAGCCGCAGCCGTAACGCCACCCTCGACGGCGCGAATCTTGATATCAAACAGCTCGGTATTCATCGTCTTCATGACTCCTTATGTCAAACAAAAAACGGACATCGGTTGGTGCGCCATGCCAGTCGTAATCATGAGACCAGCTTAAGAGTGGCGCCCCACTCGATGCCCGACTACCAAATCGTTAACAATCGAATGTGCTACACCGGGCACGCCACTGTGGGCAAGCCTCGTCGCTCGTCAAAACCAAAGACGATGTTGGCGCACTGGACCGCCTGGCCCGCTGCACCCTTGCACAGATTGTCGATGGCGCCCGTCGCCACCAGAACGCCCGCGCGCTTGTTGAGCGCGAGGCCAATCTGGGCGGCGTTGGTTCCGACGACCGAAGCCGTCTTGGGCTGCTGGCCGGCGTCGAGCACGCGCACAAAGGTGCGTCCAGCGTAGAACTGCTTGTAATAGTCGACGACATCCTCAAGAGCCAGGGAGTCGATGGCCTGCGGCGTGAGCGGCAGCGTCACCGTGGAGAGCAGGCCGCGCTTGAGCGGTGCCAGATGCGGGGTGAAGACGACGCGATCGGTCAGGCCAAGGATTTGCTCAATCTCGGGCGTGTGGCGATGCTTGCCCACGCCGTAGGCCCCCAAGTTCTCGTCAGCGCTGCAAAAATGCGTACGAGCGTTGCAGGACTTGCCGGCACCCGTCACACCGCTGATGGCATCAACGATCACGGGGCCGCTCTGGGCAACCCAGCCAGCGCGCACGGCGGGCGCGGCGGCAAGGCTCGTTGCGGTGGGATAGCAACCGGCGCAGGCGACCAGCACGGACTTGCCAGCGGCATGGTCGGATGCGGCGGTCTCCAAGTCCCGGCAGAATAGCTCGGGCAGGCCAAAGGCACGGGTCTTGAGCAGCTCGGGGCTCGTATGCTCGGCGGCATACCACGTCTCAAAGACGGACGCGTCGTTCAGGCGGTAGTCGGCCGAAAGATCAAAGCAGGAGACGCCCGATGCAAGCAGCGCGGGCACCTGTGCCATGGCAGCCGTGTGCGGCACGGCAAGAAAAACCGCATCGCAGCTCTTGAGCTCGGGGGCGTCATGCGTGGTGAAAACCAGATCGCTCACGCCAGCAAAGCTCGGATACACCGCGGACAGCGGCTGGCCGGCATCGGCGTTGGACGTAATGGCAACAAGTTCAAACTCGGGATGGCCGAGCACGAGGCGAATGAGCTCGGCGCCGGCATATCCAGCCGCGCCGACGATTCCAACCTTCAAAGACATATCAGACTCCTTGTCTGCGATTTATGCACCGATGCGCATTTCGCAGCGGTCGTTATGAAGTGGGTTGAAACTTTAGCACCAAAAGATGCATGAACACGTAAATGGCTTGCATATTCATGCATTGAAACATTCCCGACACATTCGCTTGAAGGAATTGACAAATGGAGCGGGCCCCGTATTGACCGGCGCTCCTAACGGCGCCGGGCAATACGGGGCCCGCCCATGCGAAAACCAAGTTGTTAGGATGAGCCAGCTGGCTAGAGCTCGACCGGCACCCATTCGTCGTGATTGCAGATAAAAGCCTCGGGATCCTCGACGCTAAAGAAGACGAGCGTGGGGTCGTTAGGTCCCTCATAGTGCTCGCCCAGGCGCTCTAGATGCTTCCACCCGGCTTCGCGCATTTCGTCTAAAGCCCGGTCATCCAAGCCGGCACGCCCGCGCAAGATGAGCCAGCCATGGCCCGGCCACCAACTCGTGGCCTCAAAGCGCTGATTTTGCAGCAGCTCCTGCCACACATCTTTGGTGCGCGCCGTTACGAACCACAGTTTGCCGTCCTGAATCTGTGCAAACGAGAACGGACGCACATGTGGCTGTCCGTCCACGCTCGTCGCCAGATACCACGCCGGCACCGACGTCAGATACTCCAACACCGTATTCAATCCGTCCACGTTTCCTCCTGTACTAGCTAGTTTGGGAACCTGGTTTGTGCGAGCTAGAGCTCCAGGCGCTCCTCGCTGCCGTCGATATCACAGAAGCGCGCGGCAATATTGCGGACCGAAAAGAAAGCAAGGCGGCCGTCGTTGGCACTCTCGTGTTCCTCGCCAATGCCCACCATGTGCTTAAAACCCGATTGCCGCCCCTTGTCGCTCGCAACTGCGTCGTCCTCAAGTGCGGCTTCGCCGGTCAACACGATCCAACATTCCCCCGGCTTCCAGCCCGAGAGCTCAAACTTGGGATTCGCACTCAGCTCCGCCCACACATCCTTGTCGCGCGACGTGCAAAACCACAACTTACCGTCATCGACCATGGCAAACGAAAACGGCCTCACGCGAGGCTGATGCCCGTCGGCCACATCGGTCGTGGCCAGATACCACGCCGGAATGCGCCTGAGATATGAACAGGCGCGCTCAAGCTGAGCCGTGCGGTCGTTGTCGGTCATAGGGACCCCTTTCTTGCGCTCGAATCGCGCCTAAATAAGTTGAAGATTGATGAC
>CALJNY010000128.1 GCA_937981515.1 uncultured Collinsella sp.
CGACGCATAATCGCCAAGCCGTCGGTATCGGGCAGCATGATGTCGAGCAGCACAGCATCGGGCACCCGTCGCGCCACGGCGGCCTTAAACTCGCCATCGCACGAAAAGCCCTCGGCCTCGATTCCCTGCTTGCGCAGTGCGTAGACCGTCAAATCCCTGATGTTGTCATCGTCCTCGACGTAATAGATCATGTTGAACCCCTCTGCGGCCGGCATGACCGCATCTTAACCCTAAAGGCGCCTGCACTAGATGGTATCAGCCAAAACGGCCCGTCAAATAATCCGCCGTGCGCGGATCGGTCGGGTTTTTGAAGAGCTGAGCGGTGGGCGCATGCTCCACCAGCTCGCCCAGCAAAAAGAACGCAACCGAGTCGGAAATGCGCGCAGCCTGCTGCATGTTGTGCGTAACGACCACCAACGTGCAGGTCTCCTTGAGCTCGCAGGCCAGCTGCTCCACCACCAGCGTCGATACGGGGTCGAGCGCCGAGGTCGGCTCGTCCATCAGCAGAATGTCGGGCTGCACGGCCAGCGCACGGGCGATGCACAGACGCTGCTGCTGGCCGCCCGAAAGACCCAGACCCGATTCCCTGAGCTTGTCCTTGACCTCGTCCCACAGCGCGGCGCGTCGCAGGGAGTCTTCGACCAGCTCGTCGAGCGCGACGCGGTCGCGCACTCCCATGCCGCGAGGACCGTAGGCGACGTTGTCGTAGATGCTCATGGGAAACGGATTGGGGCGTTGGAACACCATACCCACGCGCTGGCGCAAGCGGCAGATATCGTAATCGCCCAGGATATTCTGGCCGTCGAGTGCAATCTTGCCTTCAATGCGGCAATCCTTGATACCGTCGTTCATACGGTTAAAGCAGCGCAGCAGCGTCGACTTTCCGCAGCCCGAAGGCCCGATGAACGAGGTGATCTGCTTGTCACGAATTTTGATGCTCACGTCCTTGAGCGCATGATGGTCGCCGTAAAACAGGTCAAGGCCTTCAACATCGATGCGCGTCGGCGAGGCGGCAAGGTCCTGCGCCGTGGGGCGAGTCGCATCCCCAACTTCGCGCTCGTGCGCGGCCTCGGCCTGCGCCTCTATGAGTTCCTCAAGCTCCGTAGGCTCCATCGCCGCAGCAGCCGTCATACCGCATACCTCCATATCGATATCAATTCAGCAGTATCGATAGTAGAAATCGCGGCTCATACGCACGTGAGCGCATTGTCAAGTGTTTGTAAGGGCACCTTGACTATTCCGCCGGCAACTCGATGGTAAATATCGTGTGCTCGGGCGTCGATTCGCACGCGATCGTGCCGCCGTGCGCTGTAACGATCTCCTTGGCGATGGCAAGGCCAAGCCCGGCGCCACCGCGATTGGTCGCACGTGCCGCGTCCAGGCGATAGAACTTCTCAAAGATTACCTTGAGCTTAGCCGCAGGAATCGGGTCACCATGGTTAATAAAGCGAATTCGCACGCCACCGTCATCTTGGCGCCCAGCCTCAATCGTGATGGTCGATCCTTCGTAGCTATAGGCGATGGCGTTTTTCATGATGTTGTTGAACACGCGAGCCATCTTGTCGCCATCCACAAGTACCGTCAGATCCTCGCGCACATCAACTTGGACATCTTTGTGCTGCTCGTTGAGAATGGGATAGAACTCATCGGCAACCTGCGCCAGTAGCAATCCCAGGTCGACGTAGCCGCGCGTAAGCACAATATCGTGGAAATCAAAGCGCGTGATATCAAAGAACTCCTCAATAAGCGCATCGAGTCGGTGCGCCTTGTCGAGCGCCACGCCCGTAAAGTGTGCGCGCTGCTCAACCGGCAGGTCGGGTGCCTCCTGCAACAGCGAGAGGTAGCCCACCACGCTGGCAAGCGGTGTGCGCAGGTCATGCGCCAAGTATGTGACCAAGTCGTCCTTGCGATGCGACTCGTCGCGTAGGGCCTGCTGCACCTTACGCTCGCGATCGCGCACGCGGTTGAGCGCACCCTCGACCTCCAGGAAGTCGCCGTCGATGTTATCCCAGGCGTCAGGATGATCGATCAGGCGGTCCTGAATACGGGCGGCAAGCACGCGGTCGGAATGCCGCTCACCCTGCTCATAGCCCTGGTAGTACAGAGCGCGGCCGCAAAAGAACAGGACGCACACGGCGAGCGCCAAGACAAAGCCAAGCATGTTGAATACAAAGCCGGCATCGAACAGCACCGGTCCCTCAATGCCACCGAGCGCCATGGCGCCGATCGCCAGCGTCATGGCCCACGCGGCACCGCCGATCACCACGCAACGGCGCACGATTTCAAAGCAATCGATCAGCAAGAAGCCGATGAGTAGCACCGCCAAGATACCGGCGATGTTACCAATGCCGATTAGCAGCAGACTCAGCAAAAAGAGCAGCACCGTCGCAAGTGCGCGATTATCGACGACCGCCCTTACGTATTCAAAGAGCCGATCGGGCACCTCAAACGCCTGCTTATCGTCTTTTGTCATGTCCATGTCCTCGCTAACAAAGGCGTTATTCGATGATATAGCCGACGCCCCAAACGTTTTTGATAAAACGCGGCTTCTGAGCGTCGTCACCGATCTTTTCGCGCAGGTGACGAATGTGCACCATCACCGTATTGTTGGAGCCGGGCATAAAGTCCTCGTTCCACACCGCGCGGAACAGGTCCTCCACGGGCACTACGCTGCCGCGATGCTCGGCCAGATACAGCAAGATGGAATACTCGATGGGCGTGAGGCGCACCGGCGCACCGTCCACCGTCACGGAGCGAGCGTCACGGTTGATCTCGAGGCCATCGAGCTGGAGGGTCGGCGACTCGGTCGCCCGCGCGCGGCTACCGTAGCTGGTGTAGCGGCGCAACTGAGCATGAACGCGCGCGATGAGCTCCAGCGGGCGGAACGGCTTGACCACGTAATCGTCCGCGCCAAGAGAAAGGCCTTCGATCTTATCCTGCTGGGCATCGCGGGCCGTCAACATAATTACGGGATAGGTATGGCTGGCACGGATGGTACGCAGCAGCTCAAAGCCGTCGATATCGGGCAGCATGACATCGAGCAGTGCCAGGTCAAACTCTTGCTCCAGGATTGCCTTGGCCGCATCGGCCCCGCTGTAGGCGATCTGGACGTCAAAGCCCTCCTTTGTAAGGTAGATACCAACCAGGTCGGCGATGGCCTTCTCGTCATCAACTACCAGTATGCGCTCGTTCATGCGTGCTCCTCTCGCGCTCCATTATGCCCGAGGCGGCGCCCGCCACACACAACAAGCGCGGGCGATTAAGTCGACCTTAAGCACCCTTGTGCCCGTTCGAGCACGAATGCGGGCCATGCGCGCACGCAACGATCGTCGTCGCCGGCAAATGATATACTCTAGTGCCAGAA
>CALJNY010000129.1 GCA_937981515.1 uncultured Collinsella sp.
ACCGATTGCCCCGAGCGCCTTGCGCAATGCGGCACCATCCGCGCCGGCGGCAAGTTCGCCGACCGAACGCTCGGCATCATCCAAATCGCCTTTGACCAGTACGATCGGCGAGCACGCGTTGCCCGCGATACGCACGCCACGGGCCGCAAGCGATGCAAGCTCCTGCTCGGCCGCCTGGGCAATGGCTTCTTTTTTCTGGCTTTGTGACGTGGGCATGCGCTCTCCAATCGTTTGCGTGCCCACCATTATATAAAAGAGCCGCCCGCGAGTGGTTGCTTTGCGGGCCGCTGGGTATAAGCACGGTCGTACTGAGTTTTACGCGGCCGAGCCGCGTCGCATCATGGAGGTCACCATGGCTGACATTAAGCAGATTACCCCCGAGAACTTCGATTCCGTCGTTAACGGCAACCTTCCCGTACTGGTTGATTTTTGGGCGCCCTGGTGCGGGCCCTGCCGATCGCTCTCGCCCATCGTGGACGAGGTAGCCGACGAGCTGGCCGGCAAGCTTGCCGTTGCCAAGTGCAACGTCGATGACAATCAGGACCTGGCCATGAAGTTTGGCGTCATGAGCATCCCCACGCTGATTGTCTTTAAGAACGGTGAGGAGGTCGACCGCTCGGTCGGCGCGCTGCCCAAGGCAAGGCTGCAGGCACTGCTGGAGAAGCACCTGTAATACGCTGGTTACATTTTGGCGTCCTGCCGCCGTCCATGAGCGCTTTTGCACCGCTCGCCGGACTTCTGGGTGTACCGCGTGCGACCACGGATAGTATGGTAGATACAAACAGCCCCCAGTGAACGGGTGCGGGTCACACGGACTCGCACCCGTTTTCTCATGCGGTAGCGCCCCGCGCGGGCGTAGTAAAATCTGAACCACTGGATTGCCCCGAACATAAGGAGATCTCCCATGCATGACGTCGGAATGAACATGAGCCAGCTTGCCATGAGCGTCAAGCAGGTCGACGACACCATCGAGCTCGCCCACGAGTGGAGCCATCAGCTGCTGCATGCGACCGAGAATTTTGACATGGAGCGCATTGGCGCCAAGCTCGAAGCTGCCATGGCCGCACTGCACGAGGCGCATGACGCGCTCGAGGGCTACGAGGAAGCCATCGAGGCTGACCACAACTCCGTCGGCTCCGTAAAGCTGGTGTAGGGTGTCCGAACACGAACACGAGCACGGCTGCGGGCACGACCACCGCAACGGCACGGGCGACGAGGCGAGCTGCCGTTGCGGCGGCGGCTCCGAGCTGGTCCGTTTTTCGGTCACCGCGCCAGATGACCTGCTGCGCCGCTTTGACGAGCAGATTGCACGCCGCGGCGACGTGGCCAACCGCTCCGAGGCAGTGCGCGATTTGATTCGCGCCTCGATCGCCAAAGAGCAGATGCGCACGCCCGATGAGCACGTTATCGGGTCGCTCACCATGATCTACGACCATCACACCGGCGACCTGACGCGCCGCCTGGACGAGGTGCAGCACGACTACACCGACGAGATCGTATCGACGATGCACGTGCATCTGGATCACCACAACTGTCTGGAGATTCTGGCGCTCAAGGGTCGCGGCGAGCGCGTCTACGAACTGGCCGACCGCCTGCTGGGCCTGCGCGGCGTTAAGCACGGCGAGCTCACCTGCGCCGCCACCAGGCAAAGTCTGGGGCTGTAACAGCACACACTTCAATGAAGGGGAGCCACATGCGGCATGTGCATATTCACGTGACGGGCATTGTGCAGGGCGTTGGCATGCGGCCATTTGTGTATCGCGAGGCTATGGCGCATGGCATTTGCGGCTGGGTGCTCAACGCAGGCGATGGCGTGCATATCGAGGCGCATGCTTCGGTCGAGGCACTCGACGGCTTTGTCGCCGCGCTGTCGGAGCACGCGCCTGCGGCGGCCCGCGTTGAGCATGTCGCTGTTGCAGACCTGGAGCCCGACGCTTGGGATACCGACAATGAGCAGGTCTTTCGTATCGTAGCGTCGCAGGATCAGACCATGCACACGACGTTCATCTCCCCCGATATCGCCACTTGCGACGATTGCCTGCGCGAGCTGTTCGACCCCGCCGACCGACGCTTTCACTATCCCTTTATCAACTGCACCAACTGCGGGCCGCGCTTTACCATCATCCGGTCGCTGCCTTATGACCGAGCGGCCACGTCGATGGATTGCTTTCCCATGTGCCCCGAGTGTGCCGCAGAGTATGGCGACCCGCTTGACCGGCGCTTTCATGCGCAGCCCGATGCCTGCTTTGACTGCGGGCCACATATTACCTGGCGCGAGGCGGCGGGCGACATGGAGCTCGAGGGCCTGGGGGCGACGCCAACCGTCGGCAGCACGCGCGAAACCAGCGATGCCATTATTGACCGCTGTGTCGAACTGCTGGCCAGCGGCGGTATTGTCGCCATCAAGGGCCTGGGCGGATTCCACTTGGCATGCAACGCCGCCGATGAGCAGGCGGTGGTCGAGCTGCGCCGTCGCAAGCGCCGCAGCAACAAACCGCTTGCCGTTATGGTGCGCAGCCTTGCCGATACTGAACGCCTGTGCCACGTCGATGATGCCGAGCGCAGCTTGCTAACCGGTAGCATCCGCCCCATCGTGCTGTTGCGCCGGTGTGCTGTTGGCGAGGGAGATTCCCCCGACGCCCTTACACTCGCGCCATCCGTCGCACACGACCTACCCGAGCTTGGCGTTATGCTCCCCTATACACCGCTTCAGCATCTGCTGCTTGCAGCTGCCGCGTCGCATGACATGCACGCGCTGGTCATGACCAGCGGAAACCTGAGCGAAGAACCCATCGAGACCGACGACGACCTTGCCTGGAAACACCTCGTTGCCGCCGGCATTGCCGACGCGCTACTTGGCAACGATCGTGCGATTCTCTCGCGCTACGACGACTCCGTGGTACGTGTGGTCGGTGGGGTCGTTATGCCCGTGCGCCGCGCTCGCGGATATGCACCCCAGCCGCTGCCGTTGCCGGCGCTCAACGGCGCTCCGTCCTGCGTGCTCGCCTGCGGGCCACAACAAAAGGCCACGATTGCGCTCACGCGTGAAGGGACGAACGGCGAGGCAACCTGTTTTGTGTCGCAGCATATCGGCGATGTTGAAAACGGCGGGACCTTCGATGCCTGGAACGCCGCGCGCACGCGCTTGGAAGATCTCTTTGACTTGGCGCCCGCCGCCTTGGTCTGCGATTTACACCCCAGTTATCTATCGAGCCAGTGGGCGCGCGATCAGGCGCGAAAATGCAATCTGCCGCTCGTCGAGGTGCAGCACCATCATGCGCATATCGCGAGTGTAATGGCCGAGGCTATCGCCGCGGGCCAGCTTACAACCGACGCGCGCGTCCTTGGCATCGCCTTTGACGGCACCGGCGCCGGCACCGATGGGACCATTTGGGGCGGCGAGTTCCTTGTCGCCGGCCTTGCCGATTTTGAACGCGCCGCGCACCTGCGCACCTGGGCGCTGCCAGGCGGTGCCGCATCCGTGCGCGATGCCCGGCGCAATGCCTTTGCCCTGCTGAGCGAGCTCGGCCTGCTCGAGCACCCGGGTGCCGCGGGGCTATTGAGCACCCTCGACGAGCAAACGCGCAGCGTGACAGCCACCATGATCGAGCACGGCATCAACAGCCCGCGTACCAGCAGCATGGGGCGTCTCTTTGATGCCGCGGCAGCGATTCTGGGCATCTGCGACAAGGCAACCTACGAAGGCGAGCCTGCCATCGAACTCGAAGCCGCCGCCTGGCGCGCGCTCGGCAGTAAGACCGTTCGCCTCGACGGCAATCATACGGGCGTATTCACGCCTGCCGACGACTCCCCCATCTTGGACCCTCAACCGCTCATCGAAACTCTTCTGAATGGAATCGAGGCAGGCGCGCCGGCCGACAGGCTCGCCCTCGGGTTTCACATCGCCATTACGCACGCCACGACCCACATCGCGTACGAGATTTGTGATCGCGAGGGTCTCGATACTGTCGCGCTTTCGGGCGGTGTGTTCATGAACCGGCTTTTGCTTAAGCTCCTTACCCATGAACTCAAAGACGCCGGTCTTGCCGTCTTGGTCCCTCACGCTGTGCCCGTCAACGACGGCTGCATCGCCTACGGTCAGGCCGCCATCGCTCGCGCTCGCCTCACACAGACGGCGTCTCGATAGGCTGTTTTGCCAGCCCGCGAGCCGCCGTCTCACAGGTGTAACGCGTTTGCTCGTGACTCCCGCGAGCGCTACCATCAACTGATGGGTAATTAGGCGCCTATCCAGCGCAAAACGTATAAAAGGGAAACATTATGTGCCTTGCCGTTCCCGGTAAAGTGGTCAAACGCGACGACGACCTTAAGGCGACCGTCGACATGATGGGCATCGAGCGCCCCGTTTCGCTGCGCCTCGTGCCGACGGCGCAGGTAGGCGACTATATTCTCGTGCACGCCGGCTTTGGCATTCAGATTGTCGACGAGCAGGAAGCCCAAGAGACACTCGAGCTCGTCAATACCATGACCGAGCTGGCCGAAGAGGACCAGCTCGCCACCAACCCGGCCGAGGCATACTAGTGGCGGCGGCGCAGCCGGTTCGCTCCGGTATCGACTTTTCGGCGTTTCGCGACCCAAAGCTGGCTCGCGAGCTCATCGATCGTATTCATGAGCTTGTCGGCAACCGCAGCATCAACCTTATGGAAGTCTGCGGTACGCATACCGTGAGCATTGGCCGCTATGGCTTTCGCTCCATTATGCCGACGGGACTCAAACTGCTAAGCGGCCCGGGGTGCCCCGTTTGCGTCACCGCCAACCGCGACATCGATCACGCAATCGCGCTTTCCAACATGGACGGCGCCATCATCACCACCTTCGGCGACATGATGCGCGTGCCCGGATCGTCCACCTCGCTTGCCGCGCAAAAGGCGGCGGGGCGCGACATCCGCATCGTCTACTCTCCGCTCGACGCACTCGACATTGCCGAGCAAAATCCCGAACGCCCGGTCATCTTTATGGGCGTCGGCTTTGAGACCACAACGCCTACCATTGCCGCCGCTATCCTGGAGGCCGACGCGCGCGGGCTCCAGAACTTCTCGGTCTACTGTGCTCACAAGACCACGCCGCCGGCTCTGCGTGCGATCTCCAACGACCCCGAGACGACCATCGACGGCTTTATCCTGCCTGGTCACGTCGCCACCATCACAGGCCTGGCACCCTTTGGGTTTTTGGTCGATGAGTTCGAGACCCCCGGCGTGGTCACGGGATTTGAGCCGGTCGATATTCTGCAGGGCATCTGCATGCTGGTCCAGATGGTTGCCGAGGACAGACCCGCAATCGACAACGCCTACCGCCGTGGCGTCAACGCTGGCGGCAATCCCGTAGCGCGCCAGCTGGTCGAGCAGGTATTTGAGCCGTGCGACACCACGTGGCGCGGGCTGGGACCGATTGCCAACTCGGGTCTTTCCATCCGGCCCGAATTCGCGCGCTTTGATGCCAGCGCCCGCTTTGACGTGCCCATTGAACCGACGGTCGAGCCACGCGGGTGCCGCTGCGGCGACGTGCTGCGCGGTGCCATCACGCCGAGCGACTGCCCGTTGTTCGGCCACGCATGTACGCCCGAACATCCCGTCGGCCCGTGCATGGTGAGCTCCGAAGGCAGCTGCGCGGCGTACTACCGTTATCGCGACTATTAGATTCCGCCGTTCTAACGAACGGCGGACCGGCCGACGCTGCGCACCATTCAGGCGAGCGATTTGCCTTTCAATCGTCGGCTGCGGGCAAAAGCCCAGCAGCCTCCTCTTTCAAGGCAACTCACTTCGTCTGAATGGCGCTCGCTGACTTTTACTTAACATCGATTCTGCCACACTCGGCTATTGCCGATTCCACCCACGATTGGAGTTTTCGATATGTCCCGTACTGCCACCGATAGCACTGTCCTGCTGGGCCACGGCTCCGGCGGCCAGATGATGAAGCGCATCATCGATGAGGTCTTTTTGGATGCCTTTGGGTCGCCCGAGCTGCTTGCGGGCAACGACGCCGGTGTCGCCGCGCTGCCCGCAAGCGGGCGAATCGCCATGTCGACCGACAGCTTTGTGGTAACGCCGCAGTTCTTCCCCGGCGGCAATATCGGCCGCCTCGCCGTATGCGGAACCGTCAACGACGTCGCGACCTCGGGCGCTAACGTACGCTACCTCTCATGCGGCTTCATCCTCGAAGAGGGCTATCCCATGGACAAGCTGCGCCAGATTGTGCAGACCATGGCCGAAACGGCACATGAGGCAGGCGTGAAGATTATCACCGGCGACACCAAGGTGGTCGAGCGTGGCGGTGCCGACGGCGTCTACATCAATACCGCCGGCGTGGGCGAAGTGCCCGCGGGCGTAGCGCTCAGCGGTGCAAACTGCCGGCCCGGCGACGCCATCCTGGTATCGGGTACGCTAGGCGACCACGGCATCGCCATCATGAGCCAGCGCGAGGGCTTGGCGTTTTCGAGCAACATCGAAAGCGACGCTGCGCCGCTCAATCATCTGATTGCCGACGTACTCGCCGCTGCCCCCGACACCCGCTGCTTCCGCGACCCCACGCGCGGCGGCCTGGCATCCACGCTCAACGAGTTTGCCCAGGCCAGCGGTGTTGCCATGGAGGTCGACGAGGATGCCGTGCCCGTGCGTTCCGACGTGCAGGCCGCCTGCGAGATGCTCGGCTACGATGTGCTGCAGGTGGCAAACGAGGGCAAGATGGTTGCCGTCGTGCCGGCCGAGCAAGCCGATGCCGCGCTAGCCGCCATGCGCGCCGCCCACTACGGCGAGAATGCCGCCGTCATCGGTCGCGTGCTGCCACTTGCCGAGGACGCCCGCCCCGCCGTGCGCGTACGTACCGGCTGGGGCTCGACCCGCATCCTCGACATGCTCGTAGGAGAGCAGCTGCCGAGAATTTGCTAGCGGCTGCTCTGCAAGCTGCCCAGCACCCGGCCACAATCGGCCCGCCCATTTTCACTGGGACGTTGGCCCACTCAAACTGTGGGGAGATGGAAGGGCCCTCCTGCCGAGCTGATCGGCAGGAGGGCCCTTCGCTTTGCAAAAGCATACTCCTTGCAGTATTTACCTGTCAGGCAGACGCTCGCTACGCCGCGCGACGCTTGGCGTAGAAAAACCAGCCGCCGACGGCCGCGATACCGACGATGCCCACGGCAACACCGGCGATGGCAAAGCCGTTCGAGCCCGCGTCCGCAGCCTTGTTGGCGGCGCCGGCGCTCAACGCGGCGGTCTTGCCGGACGTGCCCGACTTTTTGCCGCTCTTGTCTGTCTTGCCGGCGACGGAAGACTCCGTCGAATCCTTCTTGCCGGATTCGGCCTCGGCCTTGGAATCGCCAGCTGCCTTGGCGCCCTCGCTCGAGGAAGCACCGGCCATTTTGGCGGCCACAGGAGCCATTACGCCCGCAAAACCGGCGGTCCCGTTGCCGGCACCGCCGTCCGACCCGGCACCCGGCGTCAGGACGCCCGGCGCCACCGTGGGCTTCTGCGGGTCCTTGCTGCTCGAGCCCTTGCCCGCCGTCACGGCCGTCTTCCAGGCAATCGTCTCTCCCGAGGAGACACGATACGTCGTGAGCGCGCGGAGCGCCTGCTCGGTC
This sequence comes from uncultured Collinsella sp., assembly GCA_937981515.1. Taxonomy (GTDB): domain Bacteria; phylum Actinomycetota; class Coriobacteriia; order Coriobacteriales; family Coriobacteriaceae; genus Collinsella. The sequence goes on from CALJNY010000129.1 coordinate 7,592, forward strand.
GCCATGGCGTTGGCCGCGCCGCCCTTGCTGTGCGCATAGCCGTTGCCGCCGTCCACGCGGTACAGGTCCAGCGCGCAGACCACGTTGGTCACGGCATTTGCAAACCCGTTAACGGGGTTGGCCGGGTCACGGTCGAGCGAAAGCAGCGCGAGGATCACCTGGGCATTGGCCTCGGCAGAACCGAAATCACAGGTGCCCGCGCTCATCTTGCCCTTGAGGTAGGAGAGGCCGTTCTCGATGGCAGCATCGACCTTGGTGTCGCCCTCATAGGGCGCCACGGCCTGGATCGCCATGGCCGTCAGGTCCACGTCGCCCAGACGCGTACCCTCCACGGCGTCGTCGCTGCCGAGAAGCTCGCAGACGGCGTCCGCGAGGCTCGCGCGCGTCCAGGCAGAACCGGCGGGTGCATCCGAGCCGCTCGCATTAAGCGCCATCAGCGCAAAGATCTTCTCGTTGGCGCGCGTCATATCGGTGCGGCTGCAGATGAGCTCGACCAGGTTGACGCCGTCATAGTCGGTGATGTCCTCGCCGATGGCGGAGAGGGCCAGCGCCACACGCTCGGTCTCAGTCAGAGCGCAGGTCGCACTCCCCCACTCGGCCTTGTGCTTGGCCAGCGAGGCGCGGTAGTTGTCGAGCAGCTTGGAATCGATCTTGCGGCCCGCCTTGGCAAAGTCGTAGATCTCCCACTCGTCGCCGTACTGGAAGGCGTCGGAGCTGCGGCGCACGTCGATGAACGCAGCGGCAGCATCGACGCCCGCCGAGGCGGACTCACTCGTGGCGGGGCTCGCGGCCACGCCGGTCACGGTGATGGTAAGCGTCACGGACTCGGCACCGGCGGTCGCGTCCACCGGCGTACCCGTCGCGACCACCGTGCCGGCCGAAAGCGCCGTCACCGTGTAGTCGCTCGAGGCCACGTACAGGCCGTCGTCGGGAGCGCCGTCGACGTGCTTCCAGGCGCCCTTCTCGTTGCGATCGATGCCCACGATACCCGAGGCGTCCTTGCCGTCGAGCGTCTTGAACGTCCAGATGAGGCCGGGCTCGGTCACGCTCCAGTCGTCCGCGTCGTTCTTACCGGTAAAGGTCAGGTCGAGCTTTTGCGCCGAACCGGCCTTGAGGTAGAGGCTGTCCGTGCCGGCCGTCACGCTCGCAAGCGGATTTTGGTAAGCATAAGTCACGTCGCACGACGCGCTGATGACCTTGCCATCGGCGTCCGTGTCGGGCAGCGTCGCAG
>CALJNY010000130.1 GCA_937981515.1 uncultured Collinsella sp.
CCAAGCACGCAAATCGTCGAGATGAACTGGCTGGCCGACAACGTGGTAGGCGCCATTCCACAGCCCAACGATGAGCCGAAAGTCCGCGCCCTATGAAGATCCTTGCCGTAGCCGATACCGAGGAACGATGCCTTTGGGAATGCTTTCGCAAGGAACGCTTTGAGGGTGTCGACCTGATTTTGTCCGCCGGCGATCTGGACCCGGATTATCTTGAGTTTTTGGTCACCGTCATCAACAAACCGCTCATCTACGTGCGCGGCAACCACGATGACCGCTATTCACGTCATGCACCGGGTGGCTGCATCTGTGTCGAAGACGCCGTCTACGTGTACCGCGGCGTCCGCATTGCGGGGCTTGGCGGCTCCATGCGCTACCGAGACGGTGCCAACATGTATACCGAGCGCGAGATGACCAAGCGCATGCGCAAGCTCTCCCGCAAAGTGAGGATGGTCGGCGGCTGCGACATCCTGCTCACTCACGCGCCCGCCGCCGGCATGGGCGACTTGGATGATCTGCCGCATCGAGGATTCGAATGCTTTAACACGGCGCTTGAGTCCTGGGGGGCCGACTACATGGTGCACGGGCATGTGCATCAGAGCTATGGTCCCGATTTTCAGCGCAAGCGGCAACACACGTGCGGGACGACGATCATCAACGCCTGCGGCTATACGCAGTTTGAGCTGGACGAGGCGCGCTACCCCATTCGTGGATGGCAGGCAGCCTGGCTCAATTCGCAAACCATGCGCCGCGAGCTCAAGCGCCACGAGGTCATCGAGTCCTCAACCGCCAGAACACCCTGGTAACCACCTTTAAGGCTTGACCCTGCGCCGGCCCCAAGCACCCCATCTCGCCCCTCAAGCCGTCGCTCGCGTACCAAAGTACGCGTCGCTCCTCTTTCGGGGCGACCTGGGGCACTTGGAACCGGCTCGCTGCGATGCCATAACATTGACGCCAAAGTGCTCAAACCACCACAAAGGTGCCTGTCCCCTTTGTGGTGGTTTTGGCCCGAGATAGCAAGAAACCCGGTCCTGCACGAGGCAGAACCGGGTTTCTTTAGCAATGCTTGCTTTGCTCAGGCAGTAACTGTTAGTTACTCAGCCAGGAAGTCACGCTGGACAGCGGGATCGACCTTGACGCCAGGGCCCATGGTGGAAGACACGGAGATGGACTTGACGTACTTGCCCTTAGCAGAAGAGGGCTTGACGCGCAGGATCTCGGTGTACAGGGCAGCGTAGTTCTCGACGAGCTGCTGCTCAGAGAAGGACTTCTTGCCCAGGGGCACGTGGCAGATGCCATAACGGTCGGCGCGATACTCAACGCGGCCGGCCTTGAGCTCGGAGACCATCTTGGCGACGTCCATGGTCACAGTGCCGAGCTTGGGGTTCGGCATGAGGCCACGGGGACCAAGGATCTTACCGATGCGGCCAACCTTGGCCATCATGTTCGGCGTAGCGATAGCGGCGTCGAAGTTGATCTCGCCCTTCTGAATCTGGGCGACGAGCTCGTCGGAACCAATGATGTCGGCGCCGGCAGCCTCAGCCTCGCGGGCCTTCTCGCCCTCGGCGAAGACGGCAACACGAACGGTCTTGCCGGTGCCGTGGGGCAGGGAGATGGAACCACGGATGTTCTGGTCAGCCTTACGAGTATCGATGCCCAGACGGAAGTGGGCCTCGACGGTCTCATCGAACTTGGCGGTGTCGAGCTCCTTGATGAGCTTGGCAGCCTGAAGGGGGGTGTAGAGCCTGGCGCGGTCGATCTTCTCGGCAGCGGCGTTATAGCTCTTACCATGCTTAGCCATGTGCATTACCTCCTGTGGTTAAACGGGCGTGAGCCCTCCCACATCGTATCGTGTGCCCTATTGCACACATATAACGGGCGCCCCGGTCGGGGCACCCGTCATTACCTAAAGAAATCGCTACTCAGCGATGGTGACGCCCATGGAGCGGGCGGTACCGGCGATGATCTTCTTGGCGGCGTCAATGTCGTTGGCATTGAGGTCCGGCATCTTGATCTCGGCGATCTTGGTGAGCTGCTCCTGGGAGAGCTGACCAACCTTGTCGGCCTGCGGCTTAGCGGAACCAGACTTGAGGTTCAGCTCCTTCTTGATGAGGTGAGCCGCCGGCGGGGTCTTGGTGATGAAGGAGAAGGACTTGTCCTCGTAGACAGAGATCTCAACGGGGATGATGTCGCCCTTCTTGTCCTGCGTCTCGGCGTTAAAGGCCTGGCAGAACTGCATGATGTTCACGCCAGCAGCGCCCAGGGCGGGGCCGACGGGAGGAGCGGGGTTTGCTGCACCAGCAGGAATCTGGAGCTTAATGACGTTGGCAACCTTCTTCTCAGCCATGGTCATTCCTTTCGAATCACGAGTGTGAAGTACTTGCTATATCGTAAGCACGCACGTGTTAGAAGCACTCCTGAGATGAGCAGTCACAGAAGAAGCACGCTCGCGCGAACGGACGAAAACTTAAGCGATGACAGCGACCTGGTTAAAGTCGAGCTCGACCGGCGTCTCGCGGCCAAAGATCATCAGCGTGACCTTGAGCTTGCCAGCCTCGGTGTTAACCTCGGAGACCTTGCCATCAAAGTCGGTAAGCGGGCCATCGGTGACGCGGACGGACGTACCGACCTCAATATCAACCGAGGTGCGCTTGGGCGAATCGCCCTTACCGGGACGACGAGTCATCTTGTTGTACTCGTCGCGGGAAAGCGGAGCGGGCTTGCCGTTGCCGCCTAGGAAACCGGTGACGCCAGGCGTGTTACGAACACACGTCCAAGCATCGTCATCCATCTCCATGCGGACCAGGACATAACCCGGGAAGATCTTGGAATCCTTGGTCTCACGCTTGCCACCCTCTTTAATCTCGGTGACGCGCTCCATAGGAATCTCGATATCAAAGATACGGTCCTGCATGCCCATAGTCTCGATGCGATGCTCGAGATCGGACTTAACGCGGTTCTCGTATCCAGAGTAAGTGTGAACGACGTACCAACGCTTAGACATGGTTTAGCCCCTCAATCCAGAGAACAGAGCAAGAGCCTCGCCAAAGCCAGCATCGAGCAGAGCGATGACGACGCCGACGACGATCAGAGAAGCGCAAACAACAACCGAGTAGTTCACGAGCTCCTTCTTATCGGGCCACGTGACACGCTTCATCTCGGACTTGACCGAAGCGAAATACTTCTTGGTGCGGGCGAAGAAACCAGGCTTCTCGTTCTTCTTGGACTTCGCAGCCTTCTCGTTCTTCTTGGCAACGGCCTTCTTGGCCTCAACCTTGGAGTTGGCGGCAGCTTTGTTGGCAGGTGCCGGCTGCTGAGCCTTCTTCTTGTTCTTCTTGTTGGCCATTTGGGTTACCTCCGCGCAATGCGCTTATACATGAGTAAACCGTAAGCCCCCAAGTGGGAGCTTACGGAATAATGACTGGCACGCCAGGAAGGACTCGAACCCTCAACACTCGGTTTTGGAGACCGATGCTCTACCAATTGAACTACTGGCGTATGTGACTAGAGACTAGCGAGTCTCTTTGTGCAGCGTGTGGTGACGGCACCAGGGGCAATACTTCTTGATCTCCATACGATCAGGCATGGTCGACTTGTTCTTGGTGGTCGTATAGTTGCGGCGCTTGCACTCAGTGCACGCAAGAGTAACTAGAGTACGCATGTATCCTGAACCTTTCATTTCCGCCCCGTACGGGCACGAGTTGTTACTTTATCAGCTCCACGTAAGTGCTGTCAATGAAAACCTCGAGTCAATTGGTTCTCGGTGGATCCATTCATATTTGGAACACATCAATGAAGCCATCGAGAGCTAATCGACGGTGCATCCAGGACCATTATCGATCCTCTCGACACCAGCAACGGCTCAATATCCATTGCAGAAAAGAACCCGGCACCCATATAAGTGCCGGGTTCTCTAAGTCAGCTATATCAAAGAGCTAATTTACTCAATGATCGTGGAGACGATGCCCGAACCGACGGTGTGGCCACCCTCGCGGATAGCGAAGCGCAGGCCCTCCTCCATGGCGATCGGGTGGATGAGGTCGCCCTCGATGGTGATGTGGTCACCAGGCATAGCCATCTCGGTGCCTTCGGGGAGCTTGACCGTACCGGTAACGTCGGTGGTACGGAAGTAGAACTGAGGACGATAACCATCGAAGAACGGGGTGTGACGGCCGCCCTCGTCCTTGGTCAGAACGTAGATCTCGCCGGTGAACTTGGTGTGCGGGGTAACCGACCCGGGCTTGCAGAGAACCTGGCCGCGCTCGATGTCCTCACGCTTGATGCCGCGGAGCAGCAGACCGACGTTGTCGCCAGCCTCGCAGAAGTCCATGGACTTACGGAACATCTCGATACCGGTAACGACGGTGTTCTGGGTATCCTTGATGCCGACGATCTCGACGGGCTCGTTGAGCTTGAGCTCACCGCGCTCGACACGGCCAGTAGCAACGGTACCACGGCCGGAGATGGTCATAACGTCCTCAACGGCCATCAGGAACGGGAGGTCGTTGTTACGAGCAGGCGTCGGGATGTACTCGTCGACGGCCTTCATGAGCTCGCGAATGGCGTCCATCCACTTGGCGTCGCCCTCGAGAGCGCCCAGAGCGGAGCCACGGATGACGGGGATGTCGTCGCCGGGGAAATCGTACTCGGAGAGGAGCTCACGGGTCTCCATCTCGACGAGGTCGATGAGCTCGTCATCGTCGACCATGTCGCACTTGTTCAGGAAGACGACGATGTAGGGAACGCCGACCTGACGGGCGAGCAGGATGTGCTCGCGGGTCTGAGCCATGGGGCCGTCGGTAGCAGCGATGACCAGGATAGCGCCGTCCATCTGAGCAGCGCCGGAGATCATGTTCTTGACGTAGTCAGCGTGGCCCGGGCAGTCAACGTGAGCGTAGTGACGGGCAGCGGTCTCGTACTCAACGTGGGAGACGGAAATCGTAATGCCGCGCTCGCGCTCCTCGGGAGCCTTGTCGATGTTCTCGAACGCAGTGAAGTCAGCCTTGCAGCCCTCGGTCTCGGAGAGAACCTTGGTGATGGCAGCGGTCAGCGTGGTCTTGCCGTGGTCGACGTGACCAATGGTGCCGATGTTAACATGCGGCTTAGTGCGCTCAAACTTCTCTTTGGCCATAAAGCCCTCCTCTTAACAGGTCGTCCCCGGACGGGACTTTGCCTTTATACCATAGTGGCCTCTCAACATACTATTGAGAAGCCACCGTGTTACCTATGGTAGCGGTGACTGGATTCGAACCAGTGACGCCACGGGTATGAACCGTGTGCTCTAACCAACTGAGCTACACCGCCGGATGGAGCCTGCAACCAGACTTGAACTGGTGACCTCTTCGTTACCAACGAAGTGCTCTACCGACTGAGCTATACAGGCACTTGACGGGTGGGAGCTATAGGATTCGAACCTATGTAGGCAGAGCCAACGGGTTTACAGCCCGTCCCCATTAACCACTCGGGCAAACTCCCAATCGTTCAAGTATTCGCAGGTCCTTTGGTCTTTTGGACCGCCGCCCCCGCGAACGAAGAAGATAATACGATGCCACCTTGGGGGCTGTCAACGAAAACCTCTAGATACACGGTGCCGGGCGTATCTATATAGCCGTGACCTGCGGTTTTATTGAGTTTGGATATGAAGGACAGTGGTTTTGGATACTGAGGTGACGTTTCCCAAGGTAACACTTTGCTGTAGTGGAGTACACCTTCAGTATCGAACTTCGATACCAGCTTATTTGCACCTATATATAGGTCGAGATCGGGGCTGCCCAGACAGAAGATTGCTCTTCCCAGGCAAAATCGAGCGTGGATTTTCTTCCGTTTGAAATCGAGCGTGGATAATCTCCCACTTTGCCGTGCCATCGAATCCAAAGTGGCAGATTATCCACGCTCATTCACTAGGCGGAAGATTTTCCACGCTCGTGTGTCCGATAATCCACGCTCGATGACGATGACCAACCTCGCCCCGGCCTATGTCTCGACCTGTAACAGTAAGAGGGTTATTCCTCCCCTATCTGTTACAGATCGAGATGTTTCGCAGAAACCCCCGCTTACGTCTCATTCTGTAACAGTAAGAACGGTTTTCAGCCTCTTCGTGTTACGGATCGAGATGTTATCGGCCTTCCCTTGGCAATGTTTCGATCTGTAACTATAAGGAGGGTCTTCAGCCCACTCGTGTTACGGATCGAGACAAACCTGAAGCTTGGTTGGCGCCAAACACGCTGACTTATCGACATAAATAGAAACGGGCCCTGTCCCACAAGGAAACAGAGCCCGAAACTCTCATGGAGCCAGTGACAGGAATCGAACCTGCAACCCACTGATTACAAATCAGTTGCGCTACCGTTGCGCCACACTGGCACACTTGGCGCTTTCACGCGAAGCGAGTTAAGAATAAAGGAATTGCGGACGGGGCGCAACAGGCCGCACGGCGTTATACAAATATGCAAAATCCAGCAACAACGCGTACCAGGCCCGTTCATTTCTGTCAGTGCGCCCTCAATCTTAAAACCATTCGCCAGAACGAATAGTTTTAATTACAATTGCTATATATAAAACTATTCGTTCTGGCGAAGGGTTTCGCGATGCTTACTACCAAAGAAGCCGCCGAGCTGCTCGGCATCACTCCGCGCAGGGTGCATGAGCTCATAAAAAACGGAGCACTTGAGGCCCGCAAGGCTTCTGGTGTATGGCTCATCGACAAAGACAGCGTCGACACGCGACTCCGCTCTGTGACCAAAACGGGGGGACGTCCCCGCCGCGGCCACGGTAAGAGCGAGATCGCGTTCACCCTCATGAACCGCACGTACGAAGTCGCTCAGCTGGTCTACAGTACATCGCGAAAAGACTTTACCCACATCGGTGCCGACATCGATTACGCCCACGCCCCTATTGGAGTATTTGGCCCTAATAGCCCCATATCGCTAGACTCCTTCCGCATCTGGTGGCGCGGCCGCGGTATCCCGCTCGCACGCATTGGGCTAGCCTCCCTGCTTGCAGAAGCCGCAGTCGATGTTCCCGATGAACTCGTCCAGCGAAATCTCGGCCTCTCCTTATCCGACCAGTATTGGATTAGGCCCCAAGGTTCCGGTCTCACCTGGGAGGATATCAACTTCTTCAATAACGCCTTTGATGACGTCTCGCTGTCCATTGCACCCTTTGCCCCAGAGGGAAAAGCGGCTGCCGCAAAGCCCGATAACACCTCGGACGGCAATCTTCAAAAGTATTGGACGTGCGAGGGCGAACGTCGAATTCTGCATAAGGCAGGAGCGCACCTGGACCAGGAACCTTATAACGAGCTGGTGGCGACCGCGCTCCACCGTCGCATCCTAAACGCCTGCGATTATGTGCCTTACTCGCTCGAGGGCACGGGCACTTCCGCCCTGAGCACATGCGATGTCTTCTTAACTGATGAAGAAGAGTATGTCCCTGCGTTCTATGTAAACCAGCACGCAAACGCAGATGAACGGCTAACCGACTACGAGCGATATGTAGCAAACTGCGAGGAGCTCGGGGTGGCAGGCGTCAAGGATGCCCTTGACCGCATGATCGTATGTGACGACATCATTGCCAACTACGATCGTCATTGGCGCAACTTCGGCCTCGTGCGAAACGTCAACACGCAAGCTTGCAGACCTGCCCCCATCTTCGATTCGGGCTCATCGCTCTGGTGCAACATATCACTAGAGGAGCTTAGGGCGGGAGAGCACAGTTTTACCAGCGCACAATTTCATTCAAGCCCCGCCAAACAAATGTTGCTCGTCGAGGACATGGGCTGGTTTGGCTGCGACAAACTCGAAGGCTTCGTTGACGAGGCAATCGAGATTCTTTCCAGAAACGACGCGCTCACGGCAAGGCTGCCATATCTAAAAGAGGCGCTAACGTGGCGCCTCGAAAGAATGATCGACATCGCTGAATGGAGTTAGCGAGGCAGCATTGCCCCGCCAACTTCCCTACCTCCCGCGCAGGGCCTTGAGCTTGGCCAGGGCATCGGGGCTCAGGCGACTGCCCAGAGTCATCTTGATTTGTGGAGCTTCCTCGGCCTCGTGCACGTCGTTGTCGATCTGTTTGATCTCGTCCACCAGCATACGGCTCGAGATGCGCGTAACACCCTTGCCCATGACGACGGCCTGGATCGTGCCGTCGCTCGACACCACGGAGCACGCGCGGCCTTCCTCGCGCGCCTCGATGCAGAGCTTCTGCACCACGGTATCGGCAGAGACGCCCGTCGGCGAGAACTCGATACGCACGCCGCGGGCCGGCAGGTTGGGGCGCTCGCTGGAGATATTGCCCGCGCCGTCAAACACGATCACAGCCTCGTAGCGGCCTTGGGCAAACGCGGCGACGTCGTTGATGAGCGCGGTGCGCGCCATATCGTGAACGTCGCTGGAATACGGATCGTCGGAATGGTCGTACACGAGCTTTTCGTAGCGCGGCGTGCAGTGGATCACGTTGTAACCGTCGACCACCAGCAGCTCGGGCTTATTGGAGTGCACCGTCGAGACTGGATCGGCGATGGCTTGCGCAAACGCATTGCCGCCCACGCCATAGGTCGCGGCCGAAACAATCGGCTTGGCCGAGCCCTCGCCAAAGCGCTTGGCCTTGGACTTGGCGCGGTTCTTCTTGGACATGCGCTACTCCTCCCCCATGAGCTCGCCGGCATTGCGGCGCAGCCACTCAAAGCACAGCGCGGTGGTCGCCTGGGCCACGTTGAGACTCTCGGTCATGCCGCGCTGGGGAAGCTTGGTCAAAAAGTCGCATTTCTCGAGCACCAGGCGCGAGATGCCGTCGCCCTCGGAGCCCATGACGAGCGCCACGCGGCCCTCGAAGGGAGCATCCCAGCAGCTGCCCTCGGCGTGCTCGGAAGCGCCACCCACCCAAAAGCCGGCGGCCTTGAGGTCATCGAGCGCACGGGCAATGTTGGGAACCTGCGCGATGGGCAGGTGCATGACGGCGCCGGCAGAAGTCTTATAGCTGCCGACGGTCACACCGGCGGCGCGCTTGTTGGCGATGACGACGCCGGCCGCGCCCACGACCTCGGCGGAGCGCGCGATGGCGCCAAAGTTGCCGTCGTCGGTCACATGGTCGAGCACGACGACGAGCGCCGGGCCGTCGCCCGCACGGTCGAGGATATCGGCAACATCGGCATAGGGGAAGTTGCCAACCTCGAGCGCAATGCCCTGGTGAGCGCCATGGCTCGACAGTGCATCGAGCTGCGCGCGCGGCACATACTTAATGCGGACACCCGCAGCATTGAGGTCGTCGACCAGGCGCGACAAGGCGGCATCGCGCTCCCCGCCCTCGGCAATGAGCGCGCACTTGACGGGAAAGCCGGTACGCAGCGCCTCGGCGGCAGCACGGCGACCTTCGATAAACTCGCCCTTGGGAACCTGGACGTTATCGCGGCTACGCTCGCGCTGCGGGCGAGCAGCCTGTGAGCGCTCGCGCTGGCTCTTGGGAGCGGCAGCGCGGTCGTTGCGGCGAATCGGACGCGAGCCAGAAGCAGCCTGCTTGCCTCCACGCGATGCACGCTTGCGATTGTCGGCCATAAAGCGACCTCCTAAATACAACTATCAAATGAAACAAATAGACCGACCGCCCGAGGTGCGGCAGATTGCCTTGAAAGAGGAGGGCATTGACCTTGAGGTCATGCCCGACGATTGAAAGGCAAGGTGCCGTGGCTCGGGCGGTCGGGTGCTTGGGAAACCCGCGGGGATTAGAGAGATTTGATACGGGTGCCGGCGGCGGTATCCTCGATGGTGAGGCCCAGGTCCTTGAGCTGGTCGCGGATGGCGTCGGCCAGATCCCAGTTCTTGGCGGCGCGGGCTTCGGCGCGGGCCTCGAGAATCTTGGCAGCGGCCTCGTCCACGTCGTCACCCGTATAGGCGACCAAACCGGCGGCAACGCCCAGCAGGCCCAGCGGCAGCTCGACCTTGGGCTCGGGGAGCTCAACGCCAAGCGTATCGAGCAGCTCGGCCAGCGTGTCGGCGGCGGCAAGCGCGGCGGCCTTGTCGGCAGCGTCGCCCGCCTGCTCCAGGTACTGGTTGCACTCGGTCACAAAGCCAAAGACGGCACCCATGGCACCAGCGGTGTTAAAGTCGTCGTCCATGCACTCCTTAAAGGTGGCACGGGTCTCGGCGGCCTTGGCGGCAAACGCCTCGGCGGCAGCCGCATCGGCATCGGCCATCGCATGGTTCGCGGCCCAGCGCAGGTTCTCGACCGTACCGGCGATACGCGTGAGCGAGTTCTCGGCACCCTCCAGGCGCTCCCAAGAAAAGTCGAGCGGCGAGCGATAGCTCGTCTGCAACATCAGCAGACGCAGGGCCGCGGCAGAGTGCTGCTCGAGGACCTCGGCCAGCGTAAAGAAGTTGCCGAGCGACTTGGACATCTTCTCGCCGTCGACCAGCAGCATGCCCGTGTGCATCCAGGTGTTGGAGAAACCCTGGTGCCAGGCGCAGGTGGCCTGGGCGCACTCGTTCTCGTGATGCGGGAAGGCAAGGTCGGAGCCGCCGCCATGAATGTCAATCGGAGTGCCCAGGTAGCGGTGTACCATGGCGGCGCACTCGGTGTGCCAACCGGGACGGCCCTCGCCCCAGGGGCTCGGCCAGCTGGGCTCGCCGGGCTTGGCGGCCTTCCATAGGGCAAAGTCGAGCGGGTCGTTCTTGTCCTCGTTCTCCTCGATGCGCGCACCCACCATAAGGTCGTCGATGTTGCGGCCCGAGACTTGGCCGTAGTTGGGATCGCTGCGCACGGCAAAGTACACGTCGCCGTTATCGGCGGCATAGGCATGGCCCTGCTCGATGAGCGTCTTGATCATGGCGATCATGGGGCCGATCTCCTTGGTGGCGCGAGGACGCACATCGGGATCGAGCACGTTGGCGGCGCGCATAACGCCGATAAACTTGTCAGAGAACTCCGTCGCAACCTCGACGGCGGTACGGCCCTGCTCGTTGTCGCGCTTGATTATCTTGTCATCGACATCGGTGAGGTTCTGGGCGAATGTGACCTCGTAGCCGCTCGCGATGAGCCAGCGACGAATCACGTCAAAGCTGATGAACGTGCGGGCGTTGCCGATGTGGATGTTGTCGTAGACCGTGGGGCCGCACACGTACATGCGGACCTTTCCGGACTCGATGGGCTGGAACTCTTCCTTTTTATGGGTAGCGCTGTTGTAGATACGCATTCGTTACTCCTTAACGGTTTTCTGTAGCAGGCAGACGGCCCAGGCGCCGATTCCCTCGCCCTGGCCTTCCCAACCGAGCTTTTCGGTCGTAGTGGCGGCGACGCCCACGTTTTCGACGTCAACACCCAGGGCATGGGCAAGGTTGGCGCGCATGGCATCGCGGTGCGGGGTGATCTTAGGCTGCTGGCAGGCAATGGTGCAATCGGCATCGACAAACTCGAAGCCCAGCTCGCGCGCATAGTCCATCACGCGAGCGAGCAGCACCATCGAATCGGCACCCTCATAGGCGGGGTCGGTATCGGGGAATAGCTTGCCGATGTCTCCCCCGCGGCAGGCGCCCAGAATGGCGTCGGCCAAGGCGTGCGCGAGCACATCGGCATCCGAGTGGCCCAGCAGGCCGCGCTCGTAGGGAATGTCGACACCGCCGATGATACATCGACGCCCCTCCACCAGACGGTGAACGTCGTAGCCATGGCCAATGCGCAGGTTACTGAACATGGGGAAGGTCCTCTCCCTCGGCCATGCGACCGAGCAGAATCGCGGTTACGGGACGCAGGTCCTCGGGCACCGTCACCTTAAGGTTATCGCGCGGGCTCTGGACACAGCGGACGCGCCCGCCCATGCGCTCGACCAGCGACGAATCATCGGTGCCGATAAAGCCCTCGGCAATGGCTGCAGCGTGGGCGCGCTTCATAGCATCGACGCTAAAGATCTGCGGCGTCTGCGCAGCCCAGTACAGCTCGCGCGGCGGCGTCTCGACGATGTTGTCGCCATCGACGATCTTGAGCGTGTCGATCGCGGGCTGACCGCACACGACACCGTCGAGGGCGCGGTCGCCCACAAGCACGTCGATCGCGTGGTCGATGGCCTCGGTCGTAATGAGCGGACGAGCACCATCGTGAATGGCGACGTATTCAAAGCCCGCCTGAACCGCATGCACGCCGGCACGGGTGGAATCCTGGCGGGTATCGCCGGCATCGGCAAAGCTGATGGGCGTGTCATAGTCAAACGGGTCGATGGCCAGGCGGCGCATCTCGGCACGACGCTCGGCAGGGCAAACCACGACGATGTGGCCGACCTTATCGCTCCGATCGAACGCGCGGATGGACCAGCTCATGAGCGGACGGCCCGCCACGTTAACGAGCTGCTTGCCGCCGGGATTTCCAAAGCGCTGGCCGCTGCCGCCGGCAACGACCACGGCGCATACGGGCGCCATTATGCGTTCCCCTGTTTGGTGCCCTTCATGCGGTACAGCGAGTCCGCAAGAATGGCAGGGTTGTTGACGCCAAAGTCGCCCAAGCGCTCCGGATCCTCGCTGATGTCATCCATGAGCTCCTGCAGCGAGCCGTACTCGTCGACGATCTTCTCGGCCACGCCGTCGCGCACGACGGACACGCGCGAAAGCGTGCGCAGGCCCAGCGGCGTCATGACGGAGTCCTCGTCCAAGTCGTCATAGCCCAGAACTGCCGCCACGTGCTGCGGGTCGGACAGGTCCTTAGGCGTCATACGGGCAAGCTCAGCGCGAATCTTCTCGGCGTTGGCCTCAGAGGAATCGCTTGCGTAGTCGCGGATCATCAAGTCGTATTCGGTATCCATGCTGGAGCCCGCGAGCTGCTCGAGCTGCATCTGCACGAGCTTGCCCTGGTTACCCAGCTTGACGATGCAATCCTTAAGCTCGGTCTTTGCCTGTTGCATGATCTCGAAACTCGAGAAGATGCCGGTGATGTCGGCGAGCGTGACGTAGTCGTCGAGCTCAAGGGCCGTCAGGCGCAGCAGGGAGCGATCGAGCGACTGACGGGTAGTCTGGAGCGTGGCGACGAGCTGGTTGACCGAGCTCATGATGGTGGTGACGGGCTGGATCTCGTAGCTCTTGCCGTGGACGTACACGTTGACGACGGCACGACGAGCCGAAACCGAGATCACGATGGCGTCGGTGAGCACCGACATGCGAGCGGCAGTACGGTGACGCATGCCCGTCTCACTCGTGGCGAGCGAGGGATCGGGATTGAGGTGGAAGTTGGCACGCAGGATCTGGGTGAGGTCGCCATCGATAACGATGGCACCGTCCATCTTGGAGAGCTCGAACAGGCGGTTCGAGGTAAACGAAATGTTGAGCGGGAAGCCGTCGTTACCGGCGGCGAGCACGTTTTCGGTGTCGCCGACGCAGATAAGGGCGCCCAGGTGACCGGCAATGATCATGTCGAGGGCGGTGCGGATCGGCTGACCGGGGGCAGTCAGGCGGATGGCCTGTTCCATACGCTTTTGCAGCTCGTTCTTATCCAAGGCATCGCTCCCATCGTATACGCTCCATAAACGTCAATAAGTTTCTCACGGTTTGCCCCTGTGACGCCCGCAAAATCCGATGCTTACAGAATGAGCGAACACAGCTGAGAGCCCCAATCCAAATGAGCTGCTTATGTGGTAGCATCGGGATTCGCATAAATGAGGGAGTAGTCGCGTGATCGGGTTCGCCTCCGGTGGCGCGGCAAGTCAACACACTGGCCGATGCGGCCTGGCTTGCCTTAATGAACGAGACTCGTGGCTGTGCGCGCAACGCGTACGCCACGAGTCTTTTTTGTTACTCCCCCAAGAGGTACACGCGGGCCCGCCCGCAGAGAGGGAGCCAGACTATGGGACTCGCAGAGCTCGTGTTGCTCGCCGTTGGCCTTTCGATGGACGCCTTTGCCGTATCCATCTGCAAGGGCCTTGGCATGAAGAAGATCAACCTTAAGGTCGCCGTAGTGCTCGGCCTGTTCTTTGGCGGCTTCCAGGCAGGCATGCCCGTGATCGGATGGGAGCTTGGCAGTCAATTCATGAGCATCATCGGCCCCATC
>CALJNY010000131.1 GCA_937981515.1 uncultured Collinsella sp.
CTGCATACTGTTTTGATGCAGACGCTTCTCCATTACAGATTTGGGGGTGCTTTAGCGATGATAAAATCACGTCCGATAAACTGACCGAGCTCGCAGGACGTGAATGAAAATGACAGATGCGCCAATTAAGGCAATTAGCTTGTTCTCTGGTGCCGGCGGAATGGACCTCGGATTCCTTCGCGCGGGCTTTGATATTGTTGCCGCTTATGACAATCAACCAACTATGGTTGACACGTACAATAGAAATCTGGGCGGTGCCCATGTTCTGGATCTCGCAACGTGCGATTTTCAGCAGCTTTCTCTTGAACTGTCGGATGTGATTGGAACTCCAGACATCATTATCGGTGGACCTCCCTGTCAAGGCTTTACTTCAGCGGGATCGAGGTTCTGGGATGATCCGAGGAACAAGCTCGTTAGAAACTATGCTGATGCTTTACGCTTTTTTCGGCCGCGATGGTTCGTGATGGAAAATGTTGAGGGCATCCTTACAACCGCGAAAGGCGAGTACATATTCGAGGCAGTGAAGCGGATGGCTGAGCTTGGATACTCCGTTTATATCAAGAAGGTATACATGCAGGAGTATTCGGTGCCCCAACGTCGAAAGCGCGTAATCCTTGTAGGAAATCGCGAGGGAAAGCGTTTCAACTACCCTACGCCCACAACCCCGGCAACGGGACAGATTTATCGCTCTTCGTCGGTTACGCTTCGAGATGCAATCGGTGATCTTGAGGATGTAAGCGATGCCTCTCTTGACCAGGAGCCAAAAGTTGAAACCGGAATAAAACTGCGGCGCATTCACGCTCTAAAGCAGGGCCAGTCCATGAAGGACTTGCCTGAAGACCTGCAGCATGACTCATTTAAGCGGAGGGCACATCGTCGCGTAATGGATGGCACGCCCTCCGAGAAGAGAGGCGGTGCTCCGTCCGGCCTAAAACGACTTGTCTACGATGAACCCTGCCTGACGATTACCAGTGCGGCGCCCGGCGAATTCGTTCATCCAGAGCGTGACCGGATGCTCACGATACGAGAGTGTGCGCGAGTGCAAACATTCCCCGACGACTATACGTTTTGCGGCAATCGGAGTAAGCGCATTCTTCAAATTGGAAATGCCGTTCCCCCCGTTTTCGCCCAATTGCTCGCCGAGGCAATCCTGGATGCAGATGACGGAAGTGCCGGCGAAGTCGAGAGCGGTCTTATTTCGTATGAGCTTACGAAAGCTGGAGCCAAGAGCCCAGCGCTAGCGCGAACGGAACGACACCTAGAGACCCTTTGCCCGATTAATCAGGCAACTTTGTTTTAGGAGAGATAAGGATGAAGCTAACTGGATCTGAGCGTGAGTTCTACAGACATTTTTCTCGGCCTGGCCAAGGAGATACTCTAGTAGAGATTACCCCTCAGGAAGTCGCTCTATTAGCTGCTATGACGCATCTTGATTTGCACGAAGGCGATGTTCCTCGATGGCTTGGCCAGGATCTTTACCATGTGGCAAAGAAACCGTTTTTCGACATCACTGTTGATGATATTGCCCAGCTTGATTCGAGAAGTGAGGCGATTGCCCTAGATATTCTCCGGGAAGCCGGGGTCACCGACCTCACGTCTCCGGAATATCACTACCTCTCGAACCTAGCCACACTCTATAGGCGTCGCGCGAAGTATTATCGGATCCTATCCCGTCAGCCGTTTCCGACTCCCGATCAAATTGGACCGCGTTGCTTGTTGGAATACGGTCGTTGTGAATCTCGCCTCCTGTTTTCTTGGATGTCTTGGAGAAAGCTGTGCTTTGATCTCGACAACAGAAGCGCACAGGAAACTGGCTACCTGTTCGAACCCATCATCGCCTCATGTCTCGGAGGAGAGTCGATGGGTTCGAGCAACTCTGTTGTCCATAGATTGAACGCTGAAGGCGAGCCGACATCTCAAGGCAGGCAGATAGACTGCTATGTTAAGGATACGGGCAGGGTCTATGAACTGAAAATGCGTATGACAATCGCTGCAAGTGGACAGGGCCGTTTTGGCGAGGAGCTTTCCTTCCCACGAGAGGCAGCTGCTGCCGGATTTACACCAGTGTTGATAGTATTCGATCCGACTCCGTCAAATAGGCTTGAGGAATTGTGCGCAGCATATGCAGAGGCTGGCGGAGAAAGTGCGGTAGGTGATGATGCCTGGGCTTTATTAAAGAATAACGCCGAGCATGGAATGGCAACGTTTATTGAAAAGTACATCGAACCTCCGATTAATGCTGCCAGAGGAGGAGTTCATGGTACCCCAGGCTCTATAACTCTACAGGCCTGTAATCACTCCATTTCCATATCAAACGGCGAAGAGAAGTATCAGTTCCCAAGGGAATAATAGGACCGGTTTAAATGTCCTCGCCTTGGTCATACATCTGTTCGTGACAAGCCTCGAAGATGCCCGTATCGGAAACGATGCGGGCATCTTCTTTGCCCGCCCGAGGAGAAAGGCGGGTCCTCTCATGGGTGACGGGAACGATGGCGCGGCCACGCAGGCGCAGGTCGCGGGTGAGCCGCAGGCGCGGGGCGACCAGACGGCGCAGCAGCAGGCGACGCAGATGACGGCGGCGACGTCGTCGCTCAGGCGCACAAGGACTACGAGGCGGCGATCG
>CALJNY010000132.1 GCA_937981515.1 uncultured Collinsella sp.
TGGCTCTCCTGCTTGGCTTGGTGCTGCTTTTGGTGTCGATGGTTCCCGCTGTCGTTGTGTCCGTGATTAAGAACGGTGCGGGTGGATCGGAGTATCCCGTCGCTCTCATTCGGGCGGGAGCTTCGACAACGTCCATGGTGGGGAAGGCGGTGTTGTGCAGTATTCCGTTGCTGGTCATGGCATACGGCGTGATTTCCGTCGTCGCTGCGTTGACAGCAGCGATTAGCCGCAACCCCGTTGTCACCGGAATGGTTTGCGCGGTTCTCTTGGTGTTGGGTTCGTTGAGCGCTCATGTTGAAAGCGTGGGCATGGGCGTCGCGCTGCTGGCTCCATTCGCCTCGTTTGATCCCGCTTCCCAGGTGGGGACGATTGGGTTCCTTGGGCGAGGGACGAACGCGATGCCTTTTGGAGAGGTCGTCGGCGCATCGGGCGCTCTGCTGGTGGTCTTGGGCGCCGTATCTCCGTTGATGGTGCGCCTGAGTGTTCCAAAGATCGAAAGGGGATGATCTCGATGATTGACCTTCAAACGCTGACGATCTCTTATGGAAAGAAGGTGCTCGTAGATTCGGTGAACGCTGAGTTTGCCCCGGGTACGGTCTACGGTCTCGTCGCTCCGAACGGGCATGGAAAGACGACGTTGCTGCGTGCGATGGCAGGTTTGCCGGGTCCTCGCGTGGACGGGAGCATCGTTCTGGATGAGGTGCAGGGTACGGGTGCGAGAGAGGTCCGTTCTATGATCTTCTATGCACCTGGTGAGGGGACGCTGCTGTATCCCGGATTGCGTGCGGAAGATCACCTCAAGATGGTTTGCGATATGTGGCCGCATGCTCGCGATATCGAAGAGATAGTGGAACAAACGCAGATAGGCGAGTTCGCGAAGATGAGGATCCGCACTCTGAGCCAGGGCATGAAGCAGCAGCTTACCCTGGCGATTGCGTATGCGACGGGCGCGCGGTACCTTCTATTAGATGAGCCCATGAACGCGCTCGACCCCAGCAGGGTGGACTTGCATTCCGAGATTCTCAGGAAGCTGGCCGATTCTGGTACGTGCATCATCATGTCATCCCACATCTTGGATTCGGTAGATAGGCTGTGCGATGAGATTCTGTTTTTGAAGGATGGGAGGCTCATTAGAAGCATTCCGCAAGATGATGCTGCGCCGAAGTCTCCTGGATCCCATTTCGCAAAGCCTGCCGGACGCGCCGAGGGTGCGCTAAGCACGTATCGGCGACTCTACGAAAAGGGCGGGTAGAAATGCAAGTTAAAAATCTATGTGGTCAATATAATACCGTTGAACCAGCGTATCGATACCGCTCAGCCATTCGCCTCGCCCCCGTCGCACGCATCTTCATTCGGGCTGTCATTATTAATCTAACAATTCTTTGAGGAACGTAGGTGCTTCTAAATGTACTGTCGACTTCTTCTCAAACTAATCCTAAGAGACAGGGCCGTATGGATTTGTACGCTCGTTCTCGCTGCAGCCTTTTCCGTCCCCATTGCGTTCAATTCACCCATCTACGGGCCCTTCTTTATGAAGCAGGGCATGCAGGGCTTTGTCGACGCATTCAATACGCGCGCGCCCCAGGCCAGCGGCACAGACCTATCGCCAGAGCAGCAAGATGACGCTGAGCTTGCAAGATACGCGAACGCCGCCCTCGCCGCTCAAACCGACGCCGCCTTTCTCGACTCTGCCGAGAGCTACTACGCGCTCATGGGCGAAGGCTTCCAATCCGGGTCCATCGTGGGAGACCGAGAGACCAATGACGCGGCGCTCGCATATTGCCGCGCTCTGAGCAGCTCCGGCATCACGGATATCCCGGCCTCCGCAAACGACCTGCCATTCCTTTCCTTCCTGCCTTACGCCATTGCCACGGCGCCGTCCTTCCTTCCCTTCATCCCCTTCCTTCTCTCGTCGATACTCGTGCTCGGCGCCACAAGGCCCGGGACCCTGGCGGCAAAGGCGCCCGTGCCCAAATTCCGGCGCCTTATCCAGATCGTGTTTTCGATAATCGCCGCGGGGACCGCGATGCTCCTCGCCGGCCTCGCACCCGGGGGCATTTGCGCCTTGGCCCTAAACGGCTTCGGGCAGATCGGGTACCCGATCGCCTTCTTCCATGACGGCGCGCTCACTACCACGACCGCGGGAAACGTCTTCACAGCCCTGCTTATCGCGCTTCTTGCGGGCGGAACCTTGATATCCGTTTGCTCCGCCGTCCTATCGACCGCAACGAGGCGCGTCCTCGCGGGCCCCCTTACCTCCGCGCTGCTTGTCGCGGCCCCGGCATTCCCGTTACTGTCCGATTCGGCACTGGGGCATAACGCCGCGCTCAATCTCCTGCCGCTGCCCGTATTCTCGCCTATCGAGGCAACGGGTTACGTAGGATGCTTCCCGACAGAATTCATTGGCTCCGGTTCGGGCAGCGCATCGATGCTTGCCGTGGCCCTGGCATACGTCGCGGTCTTTTTTGCGGTCGGCGCCGTTGCGACGCGTTCCCCCAAACAGCCTGGACCCGCGAAAAAGCACCATGGGCTCGAGCTTCTGGACGCGAGCGTGGGATACGGGAGTACGACGATACTTTCAATCGGATCGCTTTTCCTGAGCCCGGGAACGGCAGCGGGCCTCGTTGCCCCCAACGGCTCGGGGAAAACCACCCTTCTTGAAGCGCTGTCGGGCCAATTTCCCACCCGCATCCGCTCGGGAAGCCTGGCGGCAGACGGAATCTGCCAACGCCGATCAGCCGAATTTGCAGAACTCGTCTACCTGAGCTCTTCGGGCAGCGCGGATCTCTACCCCACGCTATCGGCCATCGAGCACCTTGCTTTCGTTAGGGAGGCGTGGAAATCGGCCGCCGACATCGACTCGCTCTGCGACTCCCTCGGAATCTCCCCATATCTCGACAAGCCGACCCGTAAACTCTCGACAGGAATGAAGCAGCAGGTAAAGCTTGCCATGGCGATATCGACCGGTTGCCCGTACCTCATCCTCGATGAACCGCTGAACGGCCTCGATCCGGGAAAACGGAAAACCTCCTGCGACGCGATGCGCAGCGAAGTGGCGCGGGGACGCAGCGTGCTCATCTCAAGCCACCTGCTCGACGACCTGGCAGACCTCACCAACTCGTTCTACTTCATCGAGGCCGGCACGCTCGTGGAAAAGATCAAGTCGTCCTCGCAGACGCTCAAGCAGGAATACCTCGATACATACGAGGGAGGTGAATGACATGAAACTATTTGAACAGCTGAAGTCCAATGCGTCGCGCATGGCTGTCTACGCCATCCTCGTGGCAACGGCTTTATGCGGAATCGCGGCACCCGTCTATGCGCTCAACGGGGAGAAAGGCGATGTCGAACCCGCGTACATGGCTTCGACGGTTAAAGACCGGTACAAAGCCTTCTCTGGAGACGCGTTTTACGTAGCAGAGTACGACACGACCTACCGTTAGCTTCGCTACAACAAGGGCTACGACTATCTAGGCGCAGAGGCAATCAGCTATACGTCGGGTTGGTACCGCTCCAACTATGGACACATAACCCAGTTCAAGTGTAACTACCGTGTGTACAACTAAAGCAACCAGCCGGGACGAGGGGTGACGCAAAAGCGTCGCCCCTCGTTTTTAACCATGTCAACTGAACCTAGTTCAGTTTGGTTGATTTCCGATCTCAGCCGAACACATTGAGCGGAAAGGCCGTTCCCGCAGTCAGTCGAACGTCCCCGGGGCCCTTCTCAGGCCCCGGGGACGGCATTTTCCCAGTTGAAGGAACGGTGGAGATGTGTTTCGATGGGTCAGATTCGTGTCGTTCCGAAAAGACCGTGAACCTTTTGTGGGACACGCGGCGCCGTGGTACCATAGCCGAGCTTGTTGTCTTGGTCGGAAACCAAGACGCCTTATGCGCTGATCGGTAACCAGCGCCTGACCAATAAGGAGTCCTACCATGAAGCAGGGTATCCATCCCCAGTATGTCGAGTGCACGGTGACGTGCTCCTGCGGCAACACCTTCAAGACGCACGCTACCGTGTCCGAGATGAAGGTTGAGCTTTGCAACGAGTGCCACCCGTTCTACACCGGCCAGCAGAAGTTCGTCGACACCGGTGGACGCGTCCAGCGCTTCGCCGACAAGTTCGGTGGCGCCGCTGCCGCCCAGCTCAAGAAGGCCGAGGAGGCCAAGGATGCCAAGGCTGCCAAGGCTGCTGAGGCCGAGGCCGCTCGCAAGGCCGCCGCTGAGGCTAAGGCTGCCGAGAAGGCCAAGCGTGCTGCTAAGTTTGCCGAGGAGGCTGCCAAGCAGGCCGCCGAGGCTCCCGCAGAGGCTCCCGTCGAGGAGGCCGCTGCCGAGGCCGAGACCACCGAGGCTGCTGAGTAAATAGCTCGCCGAGGAATCGCTCGCATTCATGGCAAAAGGGCCGTGCATCCGTTTGGGTGCGCGGCCCTTTTCTTTTTATTGGTGCAGGCTAACCCGTTCCCATTGCACCAGATTGGTGCGAAGGGGACGGGTTGGTTTGCACCAAATGGCAGAGTGACGGCGTTTTCCCAGATAAAACCTGCCAAAATAAACCAGTCCCTTTTTGGCAGGTCGGTCGGGTCGTAGTTATTACGTGGCGGTCGAGGTCGACCGTATAGGCCGCGCCTTGTTTGGCTAAAGTACAATCATCTATGTTTAACTCGCCCGCAGCTGCACGGCGTGGGCGATGGCCAAAAAGGAAAACCACATGGGATTCATGTCAAAGCTGCTGTCCTTTGGATCCGATAAGGACCTTAAGCGCTACTACAAGATCGTCGACCAGATCAACGGTCTTGAGCCCCAGTTTGAGAAGATGACCGAGGAGGAACTCCGCGCCCAGACCGATAAGTTCCGCGAGCGTTACGCCAACGGCGAGTCGCTCGACGACATGCTTCCCGAGGCCTTTGCCACCGTGCGCGAGGCTTCCAAGCGCATCACGGGCATGCGCCACTTTGACGTACAGCTCATCGGCGCCATGGCGCTTCATGAGGGTCATATTGCCGAGATGAAGACCGGCGAGGGCAAGACGCTCG
>CALJNY010000133.1 GCA_937981515.1 uncultured Collinsella sp.
TCTGTTACTCCGCGTCCTTCATGGGCGGCATGGGCTCCCAGTTGGGGTCTTTGATGATTTTGCGGGCGTCTTTCATGCCGCGGCGCAGCGCCGGGATGCCGGTCTTAAAGCACTTGTCGACCGCTGCCAGGCGGATGAACTCCTTGCAGAAGGTCGCGGCGTTGCCCAGGCGGAACAACATGGGGTGATAGTCGCCGTAGATTTGCATGTAACGGGCCAAAAAGCCGCGGTTGCGCATGATGTGGTAGCGGTTGGTGTCGCTCGTGGAGTTGAGCTGGCGTTTGCCGGCGATGTCCCAGTTGGAGACGGCGCGGGCGCGCTTGAGCACCACGTCGGCGACCACAGCGGCGGGGAAGTGCTGGCTGGCGACATAGCCGTAACAGGCGTCGTCGCCATAGATGAAGAAGCGCGCGTCGGGCAGGCCGATCTTGTCGACTACGCGACGCGAGAACAGGCCGCCCTCAAAGCACAGCTGGTTCATGGCGCGGTAGCCCTCGGGGCCCAGATCCCACTTGGCGATGGGGTTGGGGATACCAAGCGAAAGGATGAGCTGGTACTGCCAAAAGAAGGCGCCACCGTCGAAGTCCAGGCGCGAACCCTGGATGACGTCGTAGCGGTCCGTCCACTTGGCCAAGCGCTCAATGCCCTCGGGGATGACGAGCACGTCGTCGTCCATGACCCAAAACCACTGGGCGCCCAGGTCGTAGGCGCATTTGGTGCCGGCGGAAAAGCCACCCGCGCCGCCGCCGTTTTCGAGCTGCGGGGCGTAGATGACGCGGTCGGTGCCACCCTTTGCATCGGGCTGATCGGTGTCGATGCCCCACAGGTTGGCCAGGCGTTCATTGAATGCGGCGCACATGGCCTCGGTCTCGCGTGAATTCTCGTTATCGACAATCACGATGCGCCAGGGCGTTGCCGTGAGCTCGGTCATAGAGTCGAACAGGTTGGCCAAGAGCTTCTGGCGTTTGTACGTAACGACAACGATGGCGAGCTTATCGATGGGAGCGGGAAGGGTGGAAGTCATGAACGAGAATATCCTTTCGCGTGGGCAGCATATCGGCCCTGCGGAATAAACAACGTGTCCCATAGGACACGACTATTGTAAGCGTAGGCGGACGCCCGCGGGTAATGTTCCACTAATCACCAAGAACGTTTGCTACAAGCCTGGTTGACGTGTGTGCGTGGCGAGATTGCAAGCGCGCATTGTGGTATTACATAGGTGCCGAATCCCGTGGACGCGATCTTTCTGTTTGGATGCCCAGTGAATAAAACTCGTTTAGCTTCCTTTGCCGATAGCCTTCCCGTTAAGGTCATGTTTCTGTTTTTGGTTCTTCAGGTCACATTTTTCCTGAGCAATACCGCGGCGAATTTCCTGCCTAGGCCCGTTATTGAGTCGCGCGCACAGGGCTCGGAGTCCTCGGCCCTGTTGTCTGACATGTATGTCTACGACCACCGTGTTGCAGCTGGCCCTGTTTGCTTTGATAACAATCGATTTATCATTGAAGTCGCACAGCAAAAGGACCAAAGTTCTCCGTTTAAGACGATGGCTGTTGCCGAGATTGATGACGTTACGAAAGCTGACGGGATTACGCATCAGCAGTACTACCGGTATTGGCATGGATGGCAGCTACTTACGAATCTCTGCCTGTTTATTGGTGGTATCGACGTTGTCGTGGCGCCTGCGGCCGTTCTGGCGATTGCCGGCTCCGCTTGCGCTTACGTTGCCTTGCGGAAGCGGTTTTCAAAGCCATTGACGTTGGGTTTCCTTGCAATCCTGTTGTTCTCGACCAATCTGTTTTTCAATTTTATCGGTAATCTGCTGCTGTGCATCTCGTTCTTTGTGGCGCTCATCATGATGTCGTGCATGAGCCTTCGTTTGGACTCGGCCCCGAACGCACGGGTTTTCACAAGCCGCCTTGTCCTTTGGTCGATAGCGACGGGCGCCGTGTTTTCGTTTCTTGACTTTTTAACGATTCCCGCCGCAGTTGTCGCTCTGCATTGCTTTTTCGCCTTCATTGCACTCCCCGAGGGCGAGCGCCCCAAGCGCTGCGTCGTCACGATGCTGCAGGCGCTCTTTGGATTTGGGCTTTCGTTTGTGTTTACCTGGGCGATGAAATGGGTTGTCGCGGCTTTTGTGCTGGGCTGGAACGAGGTCTTTTCGAACGTTCTGGGCGAGATGGGTCTTTGGTCTGCGCACGGGACTTCGTCACTGTTGCCCCAGGCTGACTGGCCTCAGGTTTTGAAGGCGTTTTATTACATGAGCCCGCAGCTGTTCGCCATTTGCTCAACTGCCGGTTATGCGATGATTTCGAACGTTGTTTGTCTTGTTTCGTTTGCTGCCGTATTGGCGATTTGGATTGCCGTGCTCGTATTTTCGATACGGGGCGGTGCGCAAGGCGGCCGTCGTCCCAAGGTGTTGATCCAGTCGCTGCTCATGATGCTGCCTCTGGTTGTTGTTCTGGGCTATTTTGTTGTTATGCATGACCATGCGATCGTTCATATTCCGGTATTTGGCTGCAAGAACTGGGCGATTGTCTTTGCGATGTTATTTGCTTCGGGTGTTAGCGCGCTTCGTGGTCTGCAGGGTCAGAAGGACGTCTAGCTGTTCATATGGGCCTTCATGGCCTCGACTACGGCCCTGCGCACGATATCCATGAGGAGCAGGGCAAGTGCGAGGCAAAGGCTCATAAGGATTCCGAGCAAAATGGCGGCGGCTGGACGGGGCTCTCCCGTTTGGATGCCTGTTGCCATGGTGTAGATTGCTTTGTCGAAGATGGGTCGCCAGACGTTGCAGGTAAACGACTGTACGGCGTAGAAAGCGAGCGTTCCTGCGGCGAGAGCCACGATTGTCTTGTCTGCAGCTGAGACTTTGTGGCGCGGCTGATGGAGCGCTGCGGTGGCAACGGATGCGGCGGCCAAGATAAAGGATATGACGGAAGTCGACTTGTAGGAGAGCTTCCAGAGCGCGTTGTACTGGCTGTTTACCGATAGCAGGAGCTCGAGCGCGATGGTGGCGGCAACGAGTCCGATGAGTGCGATTTTGGATTTTTGAGCGCCGGATGCGTTACCGTGGCATTCGAGGACAAAGCGCATTTCTCCAGCCGCAATAAACGCGACCAGGTAGGTAACGGCGCTCATGAGCTTGCGCCACAAAACGATACCGGTAGCTTCGTTTGTCGTCGCCGCGATGAAGCAGTTGATTCCAAATGTCGTGAGCACGAGAAGTGCTACGACAAACGGGGCCCTTATGCTGCCGATTCGCTGTCGTATCAGTACAATCACTGGGACGAGCAATACGGATGCCGCGTAGACCCATATAAACTCGATGCCCAACGTGAGCCAGCCAATCTCGTGTAGTGAGATTTCGGGCAGGGGATAGACGTATATCGAAACAAACAGGCAGACAGCGCAATAAAAGAGCGTGGGCAAGATGATCTTCTTGAGGCGCCCAAGCGATTTACAAGCGAGGCCCTGTGTGGATATCCCGTTTTGGAGGGCGCGTACCGCCGAGGGAATCAGGAAGTACCCCGAGATCATAAAGAAGACCTCGTTGGCCCAGCAGCCCAGCAGGTTGATGAAGCCGAGCGCTCCGGAGCAAGGGAAGGCAGCGAGCGGCGCATATTCCGGTAGACCGGTGCAGACGGCCTGGAAGGTCCACTGAAACGTGTGAAATACCGCGATGCCAGCGACCGCGACCAAGCGAAGCTCTTCGATGGAGGTATTTCTGCTTGCTTTTCTGCCCATCAGACTATTTTCCAGCGCGCGCGTTGTATGAACCGAAGTGCGATGTGATCATTTTTAGAGTCTGCCTGGGCCCCTTGTTCCATACGTTATACAGGCCCTCTCCCATGAGGTCCTTGGCGTATGCGCAGTAGCTGATTTTAGGGTTGGCGATGC
>CALJNY010000134.1 GCA_937981515.1 uncultured Collinsella sp.
GCCTGGCCTACGTGGTCGGCGCCCTGCTCACGGCGGTCGTCATGTACCGCACGCAGCGCCGTTGGGGTTTTGACATTACGGTCGACGACCTGACGAGTGTCGTGGTCGGCGTGGTCTTTGGCCTTATCATTGGCGCCCGCCTGTTCTACGTCATCTTTTACGGCGACGGCTACTACTGGGCGCATCCGCTCGAGATCTTTGCTACCAATGAAGGCGGCATGAGCTTCCATGGCGGCCTGGTGGGCGGCATCATCGGCGGCGTGCTCGTGTGCCGCATGTACAAGCTCGACGCCTGGACCATCGCCGACCTTGCCGTTATCGGTGCTCCGCTGGCCTTATGTCTGGGACGCTGCGCCAACTTTGTCAACGGCGAGCTGTGGGGCAAGCCGACCGATCTGCCCTGGGGCGTGATCTTTGGCGGCACCGCGGGCGATATGCCGCGCCATCCCTCCCAGCTCTACGAGGCATTCCTCGAGGGTATTGTGCTCTTTTGCATTCTGCAGGTGCTCAGCCGCAAAAAGCCGCTACTGCCCCAAGGCACGTTTATGGGCGTCTTTGTGATGGGCTACGGCATCGTTCGCTTCCTCATTGAGTTTGTGCGCGTGCCCGATGCGCAGCTGGGTTATCTGCTGGGAGGCGTCATCACTATGGGCCAGCTGCTGAGTTTGCCGCTCGTTATCGCGGGCCTGGCGCTCATCATCTTCGCCCGACACCGCAATCGCCCCCAGCGCGTCTACCTGGACGCCTAACCACCAAAACCACCACAAAGGGGACAGGCACCTTTGTGGTGGTCTTGCCGAGTTTGATAGGTTTCTAGAAAGGCTTTCGGACTGTGAAGGATTCCGACCTCTCCACAACGGCTGCGCGCGACGCTGCCCGCATCGTCTGGTTTAAGCGCTATCCCGCCAAGCAGACGCTCATCGCCTTTTTGCTCGCCCTGCTGGCGACCACGGCGTTTTCCATCGATCCCGCCCCGGTGTCGAGCAATGCAGTCCTGGCGATCGATCCAAAGGCCTCGGGCATGCTTTACGTGTGCTACGAGGTGCTCCTGTCGTTTGCCGGTCACACCGACGCGGTTATGCTGCTCGCGCTGGCCTGCCTACTCACGTTGCCCTTTCGCTACGTGTTCTTTGGCCGCGGCGACGCTTGGCGCCCATCGGTGATTCTGCCGTCGCTGCTCTTTGCCATCTGCATGGTGTTCGGCCGCAGCTACGATCTTATCGATTCCGCCGAGCTTGTCCTTGGCGACAAGGCGCGCATCATCTGCGCCTGGATTGGCGGCGCGGGCTGGATGCTCTTGGCGGTCGTCGCCTTCTACCTTGCGTTTGAGTGCCTGGATTGGCTGAGCACGCGCCGCATTCCGTTTTCGGAGGCGCGCTTTGGCCGCGTAGGGCGCGTAGCCCACGCCGTGCTCTCAAGGCATCCCTTCGCTGGGCCCTTTCTGGTGCTCATGATTGCCTGGGTGCCCACGCTCATTGCCTCGCTGCCCGGCCTTTTTATGGGAGACACGGGCGCGCAGATTCGCCAATGGTTTAACTATCCCAACGGTACGAGCGACTACCTGCACCTGCTCA
>CALJNY010000135.1 GCA_937981515.1 uncultured Collinsella sp.
GCTGCGCAAGATGGTGGGGGAGTCGACGCTTGACGAGTTGTTGTTCTCCTGTTTTGCGCAGGGTCTGGTCTACGTGATCCAGTCCGGGCGCTATCTTTATCCCACGGCTATTACGATTTACAACCATTACGCCCAGCTGCGCTAGCTCGGGTGCGTCTAGAAAGAGGTATTCCATGGCCGACGAGACCATGACCGACGAGCAGATTCTTGAAGGTGTGGAGCACAAGAGCTTCGTTGCCACGTCCGACCGCACTGCCGCCTCGCTGTCCGCGAGCGGTGTCGCTGCCGAGGACGTCGCCCGCGCCGCCGCTCAGGCCGCCTACGACAAGAAGGGCGAGGACGTGCAGGTGCTCGATCTGACCGAGCTCTCCGACGTGTGCGACTACTTTGTGCTCGCCACCGGCACCAATAACCGTCAGGTCGATTCGATCGTCGACGAGATCGAGGAGAAGGTCGCCGAGGCTTGCGGTGAGCACCCGTTCTCCATCGAGGGCCGCGAGCAGAAAACCTGGATGCTCATGGACTACGGCTCGGTCGTCGTCCACGTCTTCACCCCCGAGGCCCGCGACTTCTACCGTCTGGAGAAGCTCTGGGGCGACGCTCCCCAGCTCCCCCTTGACCTTCTCTAGGACCTTATTTGGGCTGGGGCTTTTTAACTACCCTCTACCGTTCGCCGGGCAGTTGCACTACCTGCACCTGCCCGGTTTCCTTTTGACCAAAGGCGGTTAATCGTTGAAGCGGGATTGGCGGCCGAAGGATAGGGCGGTGTCGCCGAATTTGTCTCGGACGGCGTCGATGGCGACGGAGAGGTCGCGGCGGTCGCTGGATTGGGCTCCGCGGTCATCGATCTCACAGAACAGGTCGGTCTGGATACCGCCTTGGTGGTTGAAGTCGCTCATGCCGATACCCGCCAGACGCACGTGCATGCCTTCTTGCCAGATATTGTCGAGCAGCTCGAGCGCTACGGCCACAAAGATATTCTCGTCGTCGGTGGGGTGCGGCAAGCGGCGCTGTGCCGTGCGTCCACTGCCATACGAATACTTGAGCTTGAGCGTTACGGTTCCACCTGTCAGCCCCTGACGGCGCAGGCGGCGCCCAACCGACTCGCCGAGCAGCGCGATTGCCGCCTCGATATCCCCACGCTCGGTCAAATCCTTCGCAAAGGTGCGCTCATTGCTCACCGATTTAACTTCACGTTCCTCATCCAGGCTGGTGACCTCTGATACTTCGAGCCCCAAAGCACGCTGACGCATGCGCTCGCCATTCACGCCAAAAATTGCAGCTAGGGTGGACTCTGGCGCGCGTGAAAGCTCGCCGAGTGTATAAATGCGCATGCGACGCAGTCGCTCCTCGGCAGAACGCCCGATTCCGCTCATGGCGGACACGGGCAGCGCGGCCAAAAACCGCTGTTCCGTACCGGGGCGCACAATGGTCAGGCCAAACGGCTTGTCACGCTCGCTTGCGATTTTGGCCACGGTCTTGTTGCACCCAACGCCGATGGAGCACGTCACCCCCAGCGCCGCAACGCGGTCGCTTATACGCCGCGCAACCAGCAGCGGATCCTCGGGTGCAAACCGGCCCGGCGTAATATCGATAAAGGCCTCGTCGATGGATACGCGTTCAACGTGCGGGGTCTCGTCGGCGAGAATCGCCATGACCTGCGCGCTCACCTCACGGTAGCGATCAAAGTGTCCGTGCGTCCAAATGGCCTGCGGGCACAGGCGCCGCGCCTCGGCCGAGGCCATGGCAGAATGCACGCCAAAGCGACGTGCCTCGTACGAACATGTGGACACGACGCCGCGTGACTCGGCGTCTCCACCCACGATGAGCGGCTTTCCGCGCCATTCGGGATGATCGAGCATCT
This sequence comes from uncultured Collinsella sp., assembly GCA_937981515.1. GTDB lineage: Bacteria > Actinomycetota > Coriobacteriia > Coriobacteriales > Coriobacteriaceae > Collinsella. Next base: position 1,865 of record CALJNY010000135.1, read on the forward strand.
CCACGCTCGCAAAAAATGCATCAAGGTCCATCAGGCCCACCGCTGGACCCGTCCAGGGCGGCGGCGTGACGCCCGCAGCATCCTCATAACCGTATGTATGTTCGCGTCTTTCCATGTCATGAGTATACCGCGCAGCTCATGTGGGGTGCGTGAATGC
>CALJNY010000136.1 GCA_937981515.1 uncultured Collinsella sp.
CGCACAATCAGTTTTTGTGAGGCCATTCGTCTGGGCGAGGGCGAGGTCGAAGGCATTCGCGCTCGCTTGGCTCAGACGCCGACTGAGGCGCTTGCGATTACCGAGGCTGGAGACGTCGCCGTTGTGGTGGACCCCCAGGCCAAGATGCTCGATGAGCTGAAGCCCGCGGCTGTGGTCGACGCGATTTTGGCCAAGCGCAACCTGGGCACCACGCGCGACATGGCGCCTGCCGTCATCGCCGTGGGGCCGGGCTTTACCGCGCCGGTCGATTGCGACGCCGTAGTCGAGACCATGCGCGGGCATTTTCTCGGCCGTGTCATTACCCAAGGTTCGCCCCAGCCCAACACGGGCGTGCCGGGCATTATCGCCGGCTATGGCAAGGAGCGCGTTATCCACAGCCCCGCCGCCGGCGTGTTTCGGTCCGACCGCGCAATCGGCGACATCGTGAGCGCCGGAGACGTGATTGGCTACGCGGGCGATACTCCCATGGTCACGCAGATTGACGGCTGCTTGCGCGGTCTTTTGGCCAACGGCGTTCAGGTGACCGAGGGCTTTAAATGTGCCGACGTCGATCCGCGCGGCGATGCCAGCTATATCAACTACATTTCGGACAAGGCGACGTCGGTCGGCGGCGGCGTGCTCGAGGCGCTCGTCATGCTCACCGGTGTATTCCAGGGATAGGAAATTGCAATGGAAAAGCTCGATGTGGTGAATGCGACGCTTGGCGCTCTGAAGGCTGGTAAGACGTGCGAGCTGGTGGTCGTGGCCGGCACGGCAGGGTCATCGCCGCGCGGCGTGGGCGCCTGGATGGCCGTCTTTGCCGATGGCAGCCAGACGGGCACTATCGGCGGCGGCAAGATTGAGCTCTTTGCGCTGGACGAGGCGCGCGAGCTCCTGAGCGCGGGACAGTCGCGTCTGGTCCGCTACACCATGGGCAGCGAGAACTCCGATACCGGCATGATATGCGGCGGAGCCATCTGCCTGTGCTACCTGCATCTGGATGCGACTCAGGCGTCGTTGTTCCAGGAAATAGCCGACGTCTTGGCCTATCGGCGCATCGGCGACTTCGTCATCGACTTTGAACCGTTTATCGCGAGCGTGCTCGAGGGCGATGTGGCCGAGTACCATGGCGAGGCATCGCGCCATACCATTGCCGGCTGCCCCGGGCTTTCGCTGGGGGAGGAGGGGAGTAAGGTCACCTACACCAACGCGGCCTCCGAGATTCCCGCGGCGCACATCGAGACACTCTGCCCCGAGGGCCTGACCTATATCTTTGGCTGCGGCCACGTGGGCGCTGCGACGGCGCGGGTGCTCACGGCGGCGGGCTTTGCCGTCGTGGCTTGCGACGACCGCCCCGGCACGCTGACCCCCGAATGGGTGCCCGGGGTCTATGACCGTCGTCTGGTCGACTACAAGAACCTGAGCGAGCAGTGCCCCATCGGCCCGCGCGACCTGGTGGTCGTCGCCACGGCGGGTCACAAGTCCGATATCGACGTGGTGATTCAGGCCATGCGCGCCAAACCCGCCTATCTGGGCTGCTTGGGCTCGCGCCGCAAGACTGCCTTTGTGCGCGCCCGCCTGGAGCAGGAGGGCTTTACGCAGGACCAGATCGACGAGCTGCACCTGCCGATCGGCGTCGCCATTCAGGCCGAGGACCCCGAGGAGATCGCCATCTCCATCGCCGCTGAGATGATCCACCTGCGCCGCACCAAACTCGTCCCCCGTAAGCGCTAATAGCATCCCCATATATGAGTTGCGGTGGAATAGGGACTGTTTGTGCCTGTTAAGCCGTCCAACAGTCCCTATTTCACCGCAACAGCTTTTTGGGATCCATTTGTGCGGGGGAGTTGTGGAGTTGTGCAGGCAGACGAGGTTTTTCTGGAAATACGCACCCAATGCGCGTATAGTACCGATTGTTTTGTCGGCTCCTGCTGCGTCGAGTCCAAACCGCAAAATGCCATGAGCGGCGCGGATGCAGTCAGGAGGCACGAGGACAACCCACCGTGGCCACGCCCCGTGCTTAAAACCCCAAGAAGGAGTGAACAATGGCAGAAGAGAAGTATGTGCCGCGTCTGAAGACCAAGTACAACAACGAGGTCAAGCAGCAGCTTCAGGACAAGTTCCAGTACGAGAACGTCATGATGATCCCCAAGTTTGAGAAGATCGTCGTGAACATGGGTGTCGGCGAGGCCGCTACCGATTCCAAGGCCATCGACGGTGCCGTGCGCGACCTGCGCGCCATCACCGGCCAGCAGCCGATGATCACCCGTGCCCGCAAGTCCATCGCTACCTTCCGCCTGCGCGCTGGTATGCCGATCGGCTGCAAGGTTACCCTGCGTGGCGACCGTATGTGGGAGTTCTTCGATCGTCTGACCTCCGTCGCGATCCCCCGTATCCGCGACTTCCGCGGCATCTCCGCCAAGAGCTTCGACGGCCGTGGTAACTTCTCCATGGGCGTCACCGAGCAGCTCATCTTCCCCGAGATCGACTTCGACTCCGTCGATCACCAGCGTGGTATGGACATCACTTTCGTGACCACCGCCAACACCGATGAGGAGGCCAAGGCCCTTCTGGACGCCTTCGGTTTCCCGTTCAAGAAATAGGTTCACCTGCCCTAAAAGCGCCGTTTCCACAAGGGGACGGCGCTTGGGGCGAACAATACTCTATGTGAGGAGGATATAAGTGGCTAAGACATCGATGATCGTCAAGTGCAATCGCAAGCAGAAGTTCTCTACTCGTGAGTATACGCGCTGCCAGCGCTGCGGCCGTCCGCACTCTGTGTACCGCAAGTTCGGCCTGTGCCGTGTCTGCTTCCGTGAGCTTGCACTCAAGGGCGAGCTTCCCGGCGTTAAGAAGGCCAGCTGGTAAGTCACTACCAGCGTTTCAAGCATCCGTTTGGAACAGGGAAAACGCGCTAGTTAGGCTTTGCCGTTAAGGGCGGCGAAGAACCAAGAGCACGTGTTCATCAAGAACGAAGGAGAATCTGTATGAACCTTACAGACCCGATCGCAGATATGCTTACGCGCATCCGTAATGCTAACTCTGTGAACAAGGCCACGGTCTCCATGCCGAGCAGCAAGAAGCTCGTCGAGATCGCTCGTGTTCTGCACGAGGAGGGCTACATCGAGGGCTACGATGTCGAGGACACCGTTCCCCAGAAGACTCTGCACATCACGCTTAAGTATGGTCCCAAGAAGGCTAAGGTCATCAACGGCATCCGCCGCATTTCCAAGCCGGGCCTGCGTAAGTACACCGGCGTTGCCGATATGCCCCGCGTCCGCGGTGGCCTTGGTACCGCCATTATTTCCACCAGCCATGGCGTCATGACCGACCGCGATGCTCGCAAGCACAACGTCGGCGGCGAGATCATCGCTTACGTCTGGTAATTCGCTCGGTAGGTAGAAGGAAAGGAGATCACCGTGTCTCGTATCGGTAATAAGCCTGTCCAGATTCCCGCCGGAGTCGAAGTGGCAGTCAACGGCAACAACGTTGTCGTCAAGGGCCCCAAGGGCCAGCTCGAGCTCGATGT
>CALJNY010000137.1 GCA_937981515.1 uncultured Collinsella sp.
CCAGGCCCGATTTTGCCTCTTGACAATGTCCTGCTCATATTAAAAGGAACGTCCCCAAGTGCCAAGTGTTCCGGCAACGCCGATGTTTTGGCAACGACAGCGAGCGGGTCGCATTTGAGACAAGGTGACGTGAAGCGAAAGGGCGCTGACCTTCTGGTCGCGCCCTTGAAGTTGAACGTCAGATTGTCCAAATGCGGCCCGCGCAGCGTCGAGTCGTTACGGCGTTTGGTAAAACGCCGTAACTCTAGTAGTTGGCTTCGTAGCCGTTGCCGTCACCGGTGGGCTCTTCGTAGTAGTCCGAATCGCTTGAATCGCTTGAGTCATCGGAATCGTCAGAGCTGACCGATGAGGTTGCGGTACCGTTTGCGTAGTCGTCAGACGTGTTGTTGTTCAGGTCGCCGATCGTAGAGCTGGAACCGTCGGAAAGACCCATGGTGTTGGGACCCTTGGGATCCTTGCCGGCATCGACGCGCTCCATCATTTCCTTGAGCTCGTCCTCGTAGACAAAGACGTAGCTCACTCCGTCGATCATGGTGCTGTCGTCGGCGTACGAGGGCAGGTTGGCCGAGTAGATACCGTCGACATCCATACCGCGCATGGCATTGACCGTAGCCACGATATCCTGAACGCTCATATCGGTTACGAGCATATCGGACAGCGAATTAACCAGGCCAAAGATCTTCGTGGCATCGAAGTTATTGAGAATCTGGTTGGCAAGGGCGCCAAGCACCTGACGCTGATGGCGCATGCGCGTGTAATCGCCGTCGGCATAGGTGTAGCGGCAGCGGGCATAGGTAAGGGCGGTAGCGCCGTCCATATGCTGCTGACCAGCGGTAATCTTAATATCCAGGTGCTCGGGATCGTCGACGTCGTCGGTCGCGTTGATATCGATACCGCCAACCGAATCAATAAGCGACTGCATGCCGTCAAAGCTGACCTCGGCATAGTGAGAAATCTGCACGCCGCACAGCTCGTTGACCGCCTGGACCATGGCCTCGGCGCCGCCAACGGTGTGGCAGGCGTTGATCTTCATGGTCTCGCCCTTGTACACGACCTTGGTGTCGCGCGGAACGGAAATGAGCGTCGCCTGCTTTTGCGTGGGGTCGATGCGTGCCAGGATAATCGAGTCGGCACGATACGTATCCTCGCCCGGACGACCGTCGGTACCAAGAAGCAACACGTAGAACGGATCTTTTGCCTCATCGGTATCGACCAGAATCTGGCGCAGGTTGTTGGTAATGACATTGGAGTCACCAAGCTTGCCCATGATAGTGGCAAACCACAGACCTGCAGCGGTCGTGGCGCTCAGCAACACACCGAGCACGGCGATGAGCGCGACACGGCGAACCGTGCGGCCGCGACGGCGCTGACGGGCGCGCTCGGAATAGCGTGCGACATTGTCGCGACTGTAGATCTTGGCCTGCGCACCAGTCGAGGGTCTTCGGGTGTTATCCGCTAGGGGCTTCTTGTTAAACATAGGCAACCTGCATTAGTAGATGACGGGATCGGGAACGGTGGCATGTTCGACATGCGCGCCAAGCGCCTGCAGCTTTTCGACAAACCGCTCGTAGCCACGTTTGATGTGATGGATGGCCGAGACCTCGGTAACGCCATCGGCGATAAGACCGGCAACCACAAGAGCCGCGCCGCCACGCAGGTCGGGTGAGGTGACCTGTGCGCCCGAGAAGCCCTTGACGCCGTGAATCATGGCGTGATGGCTCTCGATACGAATATCGGCACCCATACGTACCAGCTCAGAGGCGAACATGAAGCGGTTCTCGAAGATGTTCTCGGTAATTACGGAGCTTCCGTCGGCAAGGGCCGAAAGCACCATGATCTGCGCCTGCATGTCGGTCGGGAAACCCGGGAACGGAAGCGTCTGGATATCGACCGGCTTGATGCGCTCGGCGCGATTGACGTGGACACCGTTCTCGATACGCTCGCACTCGATGCCCATAAGTTCCATCTTTTTGAGCACCATGCCCAGGTGGATGGGGCAGAAGCCCGTAACATCGACGCCGCGTTCATCGGCCATGAGGGCGCCGGCGACGATAAAGGTGCCGGCCTCGATACGGTCTCCCACCACGCAATGGGTAACGGGATGCAGCTCCTCCACGCCCTCGATGGTCACGACGGGCGTGCCCGCGCCGATGATCTTGGCACCCATCTCGTTGAGCATGTTGGCGAGGTCGACGATCTCGGGCTCGCGGGCCGCGTTGTCGATAACCGTGGTACCCTGCGCGCGCACGGATGCCATAATGAGGTTCTCGGTCGCACCGACACTGGCAAACTCGAGCGTGACGGTGGTACCGCGCAGACCTTGGGGCGCATTAGCGTTGATGTAGCCGTGGGCGGTGTCGAACTCGACGCCCAGAGCCTCGAGACCCAAGATATGCATATCGATCTTGCGAGCGCCCAGGTTGCAGCCGCCCGGCATGGCGATCTTGGCGCGATGGAAACGACCCAGCAGGGGGCCCATCACGGCCGTAGAGGCGCGCATCTTGGCGACAAGCTCGTAGGGAGCCTCCCAGGAATCAACCTGGGAGGTATCGATTTCGAGCGTGTGCTCATCGAGAACTTCAATCGTGGCGCCCATGCCCTTGAGCACCTTGCCCATCACGTGGACATCGGAAATATCGGGCACGTTCTGCAGCGTCGTCTTGCCCGGCGCCAGAAGCGTTGCCGCCATGAGTTTGAGCGCGGAGTTCTTGGCACCCGAGACGGGCACGGAGCCTCCGATGGCGTGGCCACCCTCAACGCGGATAATATCCAAGGTCTACCCTTTCAAAAAGCATGCCCGGGGTGGCTGGGCCATCCCGGGCATGATGTGTTCGCAAATGGTCGAACGCTAAATCGTTTGACTATTGGGCAAGCTTGAGCTTACACCATGCGATTTCATTATAGAGGTAGGCGCGGCGTGCATCATCCTCCGACAAATTACCCAGCTTCTCTTCAAAACCTTGAATATCAGCTTTAACCTTGTCGGCATCGACGGTCGCCAAATCGCAAGCGCGCTCGGCGAGAACGGTCACGACATCGTCCGCAACCTGGGCATAGCCGCCGGCCACGGCAAACGTGTGGTCGACAGCGCCCATGGCCTTATCGGAAACGCGAACGTAACCGCGGTCGATCGTGCAGATTTCGCTGGAGTGAGCAGGCAGAACGCCAAACTCGCCATCCGTAGACGGAATCGACACAAACGCAGCGTCACCCTCATAGGCGAGGCTCACGGGGCACACGATGCGGATACGCATAACCTACTTCTCCCCCATCTTGCGGGCGCGCTCGCGCACGTCCTCAATCGTGGAAGCATAGCGGAAAGCCTGCTCGGGCAGGTCATCGGCCTTGCCGTCGACAATCTCGGCGAAGGAGCGGACGGTATCCTCGACACGGACGTAGACGCCGGGGTTGCCGGTGAACTTCTCGGCAACGTGGAAGGACTGCGAGAGGAACTGCTGGATCTTACGAGCACGGTTGACCGTAAGGCGCTGCTCCTCGGACAGCTCGTCCATACCCAGAATGGCGATGATGTCCTGAAGGTCGGAGTACTCCTGCAGGAGCTCCTGAACCTTGACGGCGACACGGTAGTGCTCCTCGCCGACGATCGAGGGATCGAGAGCGTCCGAAGAAGACGCGAGCGGGTCGATAGCCGGGAACAGGCCGAGCGACGAAATGCTACGCGAAAGGACCGTGGTGGCGTCGAGGTGCGTAAACGTCGTGGCAGGCGCCGGGTCGGTCAGGTCGTCTGCAGGGACATAGACAGCCTGGACGGAGGTAATGGAGCCCGTCTTGGTCGAGGTAATGCGCTCCTGGAGGTCACCCATCTCGGTAGCCAGCGTGGGCTGGTAACCGACGGCGGACGGCATACGGCCCAGCAGTGCGGAAACCTCGGAACCTGCCTGGGAGAAGCGGAAAATGTTGTCGATGAACAGCAGAACGTCCTGGCCGCGATCGCGGAAGTACTCAGCGGTGGTAAGGCCGGCCAGACCGATGCGCAGACGCGCTCCGGGCGGCTCGTTCATCTGACCATAGACCAAGCAGGTCTTGTCGATAACGCCAGACTCGCTCATCTCGAGATAAAGGTCGGTACCCTCACGGGTGCGCTCGCCGACACCGGTGAACACCGAGGTGCCGCCGTGCTCCTGGGCGAGGTTGTTGATGAGCTCCTGAATCAGAACGGTCTTGCCGACGCCGGCGCCGCCGAACAGACCCGTCTTGCCGCCACGGATGTAGGGCTCGAGCAGGTCGACGGCCTTGATGCCGGTCTCGAAGATCTCGGTCTTGGTGGTGAGCTCGTCGAAACGGGGCGCTGCATGGTGGATGGGGTAGAACTCCTCCACCTCGGGCATGGGCTTGCCGTCGACGGGCCTGCCCATAACGTTCCAGATGCGGCCGAGCGTCTTGGGGCCAACGGGCATCTTCATGGGCTCACCGGTATCGGTGGCGATGAGGCCGCGCTGCAGGCCGTCGGTCGAGGACATGGCGACCGTGCGGACGACGCCGCCCGGAAGCTGGCTCTCGACCTCGAGGATCGTGCTCAGATGACCGATCGGGGTCTCGGCCTCGACCGTGAGCGCGTTGTAGATCGGGGGCACCGCGCCGTCAAACTTGACGTCGACGACAGGGCCGATGATTCGCACGATGCGACCATCACCGGCAGTCGTCTTCTTGGTGGCTTCCTCGACCGCAAGCTTTACGGTGTTATTAGCCATTACTGTTCCTCCAATGCTGAGGCTCCGCCGACGATCTCGTTAATCTCGGTCGTGATCGAAGCCTGGCGCACGCGACTATACGTGCGGGTAAGGGTCGAGATGATCGCGGTGGCATTTTCCGTCGCGGAGTGCATGGCCTTGCGGCGTGCACCCTGCTCAGCAGCCGCCGAATCGATCAGGGCCTGGTAGATGACCGTCAGGATATAAGACGGCACAAGCTTGCCGAGAACATGCTCGGGAGAGGGCACGAACTCGAACGTGGACGAGATGCGCTTAGGGGCGTCGGTCTCGTTCTTACGCGGACCGTGGGCCATAGCGATCATCTCGGGGTCGAGCGGCAGCAAATGCTCGACGCGAAGCTCCTGATCCACGCGGTTCTTAGCGTGGTGGTAGACAAGCTCGACACGGTCAAGCTCACCGGCACGATACGCATCGCAGATATGAGAGGAGATCATGCGGGCCTGATTGAAATCGGGCTCAGAGGAGTTGCCCTCAAAGTGCATGACGACGTTTGCGCGGTCACGGAAATACGTGGCCGGCTTACGCCCGCACGCGATGATCTCGCACTCGATGCCGTCGTTCGCCCAAGAAGCGGCGAGCTTTTCGGCCGTGCGCTCCACCGTCGTATTGAAACCGCCGGCAAGGCCGCGGTCCGAGGCAATAACGACAATCAGGCCATGCTTGACGCTCTCATGCTTCTGCAGCATGGGATCGGTGCCCGAACAGGAGGCGTCGCCGGCGACCGTCAACATGACGTCGGTCAGCGCCTCCTTATAGGGCTCGGCCTGCTTGGAGCGATCGAGAGCACGACGGATCTTGGCCGTAGAGACCATCTCCATCGTGCGCGTGATCTGCTTGGTCGTGGTAACCGAGGAGATTCGCTTCTTAATGTCGCGAAGGTTGGCCATGGGGCTTAGTTCTCCTCTGATCCAGAAACATCCGAATGGTGCTTGGCCATGAACTGCTGCTTGAAGTCGCCGATGACGCGCAAGAGCTCAGCCTTGGTGTCATCATCGATCTTCTTGGCGCGAACCTTGTCGAGCAGCGAGCCAAAGCCATTGTCCATGTACTCGATGAGCTCGGCACGGAAAGGCAGCACGTCGGCGATCTCCAGGTCATCCAGGAAGCCCTCGTTGCCAGCGAACAGCGTAACGATCTGCTCGGAAACCTCGAACGGCTTGTAGCGCGGCTGCTTAAGGAGCTCGGTCATGCGAGCGCCGTGGGTAAGCTGCTTTTGCGTGGCCTCGTCGAGGTCGGAGCCGAACTGCGTAAAGCCGGCGAGCTCCTGGTACGAAGCAAGGTCCAGACGGAGGTTGCCGGCGACCTGCTTCATAGCCTTGGTCTGTGCGTCGCCACCGACGCGGGACACGGAGATGCCCACGTCGACTGCCGGGCGCTGGCCCTGGAAGAAGAGCTCGGACTGCAGGTAGATCTGACCATCGGTAATGGAAATGACGTTGGTCGGAATGTAGGCCGAGACGTCGCCGTCCTGGGTCTCGATGATCGGCAGGGCCGTCATGGAGCCGTAACCGTTCTTCTTGGACATCTTGACGGCACGCTCGAGCAGACGAGAGTGCAGGTAGAAGATGTCGCCAGGATAGGCCTCGCGTCCGGGCGGACGATGCAGCGTCAACGACATCTGACGGTATGCCACGGCCTGCTTGGACAGGTCGTCGTAGATGACGAGCACGTGGCCGCCGGGATTGGTCTCGCTGGCGGGCTTGCCGTCCTCGCCGTTGTACATGAAGAACTCGCCGATAGCGGCACCGGCCATAGGCGCGATGTACTGCATAGGGGCGGAATCGGCAGCGGTTGCCGAAACGATGATGGTGTATTCGAGCGCACCGTGCTGAGCGAGGGTCTCGCGGATGTTGGCAACCGTGGAGGCCTTCTGGCCGATGGCGACATAGATGCAGACCATGACCTTGCCGCGCTGGGTGAGGATAGCGTCGATGGCGATGGCGGTCTTACCGGTCTTACGGTCGCCGATGATGAGCTCACGCTGACCACGGCCGATAGGCACCATGGAGTCGATGGCCAACAGACCGGTCTGAACCGGCTCGCACACCGGGGTACGGTCGATGACGCCGGGGGCCTTAAACTCGATAGGACGACGGTGCGTGGCGACAATGTCACCCAAACCGTCGATAGGCTGGCCGAGCGGATTGACGACGCGGCCGAGCATGGCACGGCTCACGGGGATATCCATAATGCGGCCAGTGGTGCGGCACTCGTCGCCTTCCTTGATGGAGTCGACGGCACCAAACAGAACGGCGCCGACCTCGTCACGGTCAAGGTTCTGGGCAAGGCCGAAGACGGTCTCACCGGTATCGGAGCTCTTGAACTCCAGAAGCTCGCCTGCCATGGCGCTCTTGAGGCCGGAGACGCGCGCGATGCCGTCGCCTACCTCGTCGACCGTTGAAACCTCATGCGTATCGACCGTCGCGGAGAGGCTCGTGAGCTGCTCCTGCAGTTTCTTGGCGATATCCTGGGCATTGAGGGTTTCGGACATTAGGCTTCACCTCCGTACGAATTAGCAGAGTTTGCGAGGGTCTCCTGCGCGACGCGCAGCTGCGTCTTGACGGAAATGTCACGACGCTCGCCGCGGGCCTCGAGCACCAGGCCGCCCACGATAGACGGGTCGACCTGCTCGATAAGGAATACCTTGCGACCGAAGTCCTGCTCGCATTTCTTAGTGATGGTTTGACGCAGCTCGTCGTCGAGCGGGATCGCCGTGGTGACGGTCACGCCCACTACATCCTCGTCTTCCTCGGCAACATACTTAAAGGCAGCTGCCACCTTGGGAAGAAGGTCGAGCTGGTCGCGCTTGGACATGGTGTCGAGCACGGCGATGATCTCGGGGCTGGCAGAAGCCAGGCGCTCGATCATCTCGAGGTCCTCGAACACATGGTTCTCGGCCTTAGCGGCTTCCAGAAGGGAGCGCGCGTAGGTCTCGAGCACCTTGTCCTGATAGCGGCTAGTCGGCATTCAGGCTACCTGCTTCCTGGATGTAGCGCTCGATGAGCTTCTTCTGCTCGGCCTCGTCCGTAAGCGACTCGCCCACGATCTTGGTGGCGACGGCAACGGACAGGTCGGCGATGGAGCTCGCGGCACCGGCGTAGATGGACTTGCGCTCGTCCTCGACGGTCGTGTGGGCCTTGGCGATAATCTCCTCGGCCTCCTTGTGAGCAGCCTCGATGATACGGGCGCGCTCGGACTCGGCGTCCTTACGGGCCTCGAGAACGATGTCGGCAGCCTGACGACGGGCGTCGGTGACGATCGAGTCGGACTCAGCGCGCTTGGCGATAGCCTCCTGCTTGGTCTTCTCGGCCTCGTCGAGGCTCTCCTCGATCTTCTTGCCGCGCTCCTCCATGGTTTTCATGATGCCCGGCAGGGCGACCTTGGCCAGCACGATCCAGATAATCAGGAAGGCGATAAGCGCCGGGATGAACTCCGCCATCTTAGGGATGAGGATGTCCGCACCGGCAGCGCCGTCCTCGGCGAACGCGGAAACCGGCATGAGCAGCGCGGCCGCGGACGCGGAGAGTGCGATCGCGCTCTTCTGGGATGAAAGATTCATACTTGACGCTCCGTGCTATTTAACGATCAGCGCGACAACGAAGCCGATCAGAGCCAGAGCCTCGCCGAAGGCGGAGCCCATGATGAAGACGGTGAACACGCGGCCCTGGACCTCAGGCTGACGGGCCATAGCACCCGTAGCACCCAGAGCAGACAGGCCGATAGCAAGACCAGCGCCGATAACACCGAGACCGTAACCGATAACTCCCACGATTCCTCCTTTGTCGTGCGTGTCTTATTTCACGCAGGATAACCTTTTTATAACTGCCGGGCTCCATGGGTACGGGCACCGGCGGTTTAACGAATTGCCTTACCTTTAAGGCGCGAACGGAAGACTACTCCTCCTCCGCAACCTCCTCTGCCTCGGAGACATACACGGCGGTAAGGACCGTGAAGACGTAAGCCTGGATGGCGCCGACCACAAGCTCGATCGTATAAATCAGGATGAGGATGGCAAGCCAGGCCAGCGAAGGCAGGGCGCCGACGGCGTGGGCCGCGGAAACCTGCTGAAGCAGCGGCTGCATGAACATGCTCGCCATGATGGCGAACGAGCCCATGACTACGTGTCCTGCGAACATGTTGCAGAACAGACGGACGGCGAGCGTGATGAGGCGCAGGAAGGTCGAGAAAAGCTCGACGACCCACACAAGCACGTTCATCGGGAAGCTCACACCCTGCGGGGCGAGGCTCTTGATGTAGCCGATCACGCCGTGAGCCTTGCATCCGTAGTAGATGAAGTACACGAAGGCGAAGATGGCGAGCGCGGCGGTAGAGCCGATTGCGCCGGTGCCGGGCTTCATTCCCGGGATCAGGCCGATCATGTTATTGATCAGGATGAACAGGAAAAGCGAGCACAGGAACGGAAAGTGCTTCTTCCAGTTCTCACCCACGACACCCTTGCCGATATCGTTCTCGACGTACTCGATGATGTACTCGAAACCGTTGACGAAGAAGCCCTTAGGAACCAGGGTCTGCTTCTTCTTGAACACGGCCAGGACGATCAGGAGCACGATCGTGGAGACGATCAGCCAAAACGAGTACTGCGTGATGCCGCAGCTCAGATCGCCCACGACAGGGGTGGAGCTGAACTCGCTGACCAGATGATTAATCTCATCAGGCAGCTTTTCAAAAATTTCCACGACTTACCTTTCGACCTCATGAGGATCTCGCAGCGCCTTGGCGACGCGAACCGTGCAGGCGGCCATAAAGGCCACGAAGCCGATCGCCTCGCCCAGGAGGAACATGCGAAATGCCTCTCCGAACAACACAAACACAACCAAGGTAAAGACGAGCAGGGCGATTGCCGAGACCGCCAGACTCACCATACCCTTGAGCATGTCCGCATTCTGCTTATCGTCAAGAACCGGCTTGAGCGTAAAGACAAAGGGAAGGAAGGCAATTGCGCCCGCGATGGCGCCTGCAACGATAGCGAGCAGATCGGCTACCTGAAACACTGGCGTCCTCACTTTCCTTTTTAACGCCTCACAGAACAGTTCCCGCCAAACATTGGTGACTATTGTACGAGCCAATCGCTAAAGTACAACCGTAAAAACATCGGTTAATACGCACCTGTTCGTTTTCTTAAGACCTTCTTTATGCCGCAGGTAGGTAATACGTTTTTCTCGAACCCCTCTGGGCTAAACGTCCGTTAACAGGAGTGCGCGTGAACGTCTTTTGCTCGCCCGCGCGCACCATTTCTTCGTATTTGTGACCGTAGCCGACAAGGCCCGACGACTAGAGCGTGCCGTAGATGCGGTCGCCGGCGTCGCCGAGGCCGGGAACGATGTAGGCAGCCTCGTTGAGATGGTCGTCGATGGCGCAGGTATAGATATGCACGTCGGGGTCCTTCTCGGTCAGCGACTTGAGGCCCTCGGGGGCCGCGACGATGCACAGCATGCGGATGTCCTTGACACCGCGCTCGCGCAGGTAGCTGATGGCCATCTCGGCCGAACCGCCCGTGGCGAGCATGGGGTCGACGACCAGGCAGATGCGCTGGTCGATATCCTTGGACATCTTGCAGTAATACTCGTGCGGCTCGTGGGTGACCTCGTCGCGCTCCATGCCGATGTGGCCCACGCGAGCGGAGGGCACCAGGTCGAGGATGCCGTCGACCATGCCAAGACCTGCACGCAGGATGGGGACGATGGCGAGCTTCTTGCCGGCAAGCTGCTTGAACGTGGCGGTTGTGATGGGGGTTTCGACCTCGACGTCTTCCATAGGCAGGTCGCGCATGGCCTCGTAGCCGTCAAAAAGCGCGAGCTCGCGCACGAGCTGACGGAACTGGTTGGTGCCGGTGTTTTTGTCGCGCAGGATCGACAGTTTGTGCTGGACGAGTGGGTGATCGACAAGGGTCACACGGGACGTATCGTAGGTGACGGTCATGGGTTGATGCCCCTTTCGTTTCGGCCGGAAGATGGCCTTGCTGACAAGGCGCATGGCGACGTTGTTGCCTCGCGCCGTGCATAAGTTTAACGGTTTGTTGTATCGAGTGCCCCGTCGCAGCCCTATTGAGCGGTGCTGAGCGAACGCCTGACCGCATCGTGCCAACCGTCCAGGTTGTGCTCGCGACGCTCAGCGGACATATGGGGATGGAATGTCTTGACGATCTGGGTGTTTTGCTCCAGCTCCTCCAGATCCTCCCAATACCCAACCGCGAGGCCCGCCAGATACGCGGCACCGATCGCCGTTGTCTCCACCGACTCACATTGCAGTACGGGGATATCCAGCAAGTCTGCCTGGAACTGCATGATGAACTCGTTGCGCGAGGCGCCGCCATCGACGGACAGGCGCTCGATCGAAAGACCCACGTCCTGCTCCATGGCACGCAGCACGTCATAGCTCTGATAGGCCATGGACTCGCAAGCGGCACGCACGATGGTCGCGCGACTCGAGGCGCCGGTCAGACCGTATACGATGCCGCGGGCGTGCGCGTCCCACCAAGGTGCACCCAAGCCCGCGAAAGCGGGAACGAAGTAGCAGCCCTCGTTGTCGCTGATCGAGGAGGCGAGCCGTGCCGATTCGGATACGTTGGAGATAACGCCCATGTTGTCGCGCAGCCAGTTCATCGTTGAGCCGGCGGCAAAAATAGAGCCCTCGAGCGCATAGCTGACCTTGCCGTTCGCAGCGATACCGATGGTGGAGACCAGGCCATTCTTGGATTCGACGATCTCGTCGCCGGTGTTCATGAGCATAAAGCAGCCCGTGCCATAGGTGTTTTTGGTCTGGCCGGGATGGAAGCAGCAGTGACCGAACAGCGACGCCTGCTGGTCACCCGCCACACCCATGATGGGCGGCATGTTGGTCATGATATCGCTCGCGACGCGGCCGTAGTCGCCCGAGCTCCAGCGAACCTCGGGCATCATGGCACGCGGGATGTCGAAGAGCGCCAGCAGGTCATCGTCCCAGTCCAGCGTATGAATATTGAAGAGCGCTGTGCGGCTGGCATTGGTGTAGTCGGTGGCAAAGGTTTGGCCGCCGGTGAGGTTGTAGATGAGCCAGGTATCGATGGTGCCAAACATGAGGTCGCCCGCCGCCGCGCTCTCGCGTGCGCCGTCAACGTTGTCGAGAATCCACTGCACCTTGGAGGCCGAGAAATACGGGTCGAGCGTAAGGCCGGTGCGGGAACGCACCAGCTCCTCGCAGCCCTTCTCGACCAGCTCGTCGATCAGAGGTGCGGTGCGACGGCATTGCCACACGATGGCGTTATAGATGGGTTGGCCGCTTATGCGGTCCCACACCACCGTGGTCTCGCGCTGGTTGGAGATACCGATGGCGGCGATGCGATCGGAATGGATGCCGCTCTTAAACTGGACCTCCATCATCACGCCGATCTGGCTGGCAAGCACCTCCGTGGGATCCTGCTCCACCCAGCCGGGGCACGGGAAGCTGGTTTTGATGCTACGGCGCGCCTGGGCGACGATGCAGCCGTACTCGTCGACGATGGTCGCGAGTACCGAGGTGGTGCCGCAGTCGAGCGCCATGATGTAGGAACCGCCAAAGCTAAACGAGGCGTCTTCCATACCCAGGCTACCTAGATTCAACGACATCGCTTACACCTTTCTATTGCATCGGGTCGGACAGGACCCGCTCGATCTCTGATGCGGGAAGTGCGCCTTGGCGCAGGATCCGGAGCTCGCCATGCTTAAACGCCACGATGGTCGAAGCGTCGCGGCACGGGGTCTCGCCCGCGTCGACGGCCACATCGACCCCCTCCAGAATGCGGTCCTCAACGTCGGCAAGGCTTGCCGGCGCGGGCGCGCCGTGCGTGTTGGCGCTGGTGCAGGCAAGCGGACTGCCGCACGCGCGGATGAGCGCTTGGACCACGGGAGAGGCCGACGCGCGAAGGGCCACCGTGTCGTCGGCAGCGCGCATAAAAGTCGGCACGCAGGGGGCCGCCTTGACCACGATAGTCAGGGCGCCCGGCCAGCATCGTCGGGCGAGCACGCGGGCCTCATTAGGGATATCCACGCCATAGCGGTCGAGTGCCTCGGCATCATCGACCAGCCAGGCGACGGTTTGCGTGAGCTCACGTTGCTTGAGGGTGAAGATACGGCGATAGCCGGTGCCGAGCGCAGGGACTGCGGCGCCGTTGACGGCAGCCTGCGGATCGCGCGGCCACGGCAGAGATTCGCTTGTATCTTGGGGCAAGGCGTCCGAGAAAGCGCTGACTGCCACAGCGACACCATAGACGGTCTCGGTCGGGATCAGGGCCAAGCCACCACAGCTGAGCACCTCGGCCGTACGCTCGACGGCGAGCCGATGCGGCTCACGCGCTCCCTCGAATACCCGATAGACCGTCTGCATGCGTATGCCAGCCCCTTACGCTCTGGTGAAAGTTTGTTTACTGAGGGGCATTCTCGCACGAAACGTTTAATCCATTTGTCCACAGCGCATGTTGGTTTGGTGAGCGGCTCTAGTAGTCGGTGAAAGTGAGGGGGTTATTGGACTGCGACGAACTTCTTTGGCCTGCCGGCGTGGCGTTCTTGGGCGGCGTAGCGCTCGATGCTGTCTATCGTTATCATCCGACGGCCGTCGACGAGTTCAACATCGAGCTTTCCGGCTTTGACCAGCGCGGTAATCCGCGGAGCGGAGACTTTGAGGTCCAGCGCTGCGTCTTTAAATGTACGGCACGCCGCTTCCCGAGCGTCTTCGTGGTCGATTTCGACTGAAAGGGCCACGACCTCGGCCGAGCGTTCGTACCCTGCCGGAGTCAAACCGTTGTTGAGGTCGTCGGCCAAAAACGCCATCAGTGCCTCGGTGGCATGGGCAATCGCTTCTTCGCGCGTGTCGCCATCGGCAAAGGCGCCAGGAATCTGCGGGAAGCTAGCGCAGTAACCGTCGTCTTCTTTTATGAGAACGCAGTCATAGGTAAATCGCTGCCTCATTTTGCCTCCAACTACCATCCAGCTTGGCGACGAATACTTGCCCACGTGCCCTTCTTTGGTCGATCACCACCAGAGCCGTTCACGGTGACAGCACGGTCACCAGAAACACACTTAGCATGACTACCGACTTGCGCGACCTTCACGAATCCATCGTACTTGAGTAGGGCAATGATTTCCCGAAAGGTAGGAGGTTGCATGGGCCGACCTCTTTCAGTCGTCCTAATTATAAACTATTTTATAATTTTTGCTAACCAGTTAATAAATATTACTGGCGCTGTTTGGGCTCGGTGACGATGGCTCGAACGATGCGGGGACGATCGGTGAGGTCGCGGACGATGCGCACGTCCGAGAGACCCGCCTGGCGGCAGAGCTCGGCGGCGGCGTCGAGGGCACCCTCGTAGAGCTCGCAGGCAAACAGGCCGCCGGCGCGCAGCATGTAAGGCGCCGCATTGAGCAGGCGGCGGAAGATATCGAGGCCGTCGGCACCGCCCTCGAGCGCCAAATCGGGCTCGAAGTCCTTGACCTCGTGCGGCAACGAGCGCATAACGTCGGTCGGGATGTAGGGCGGGTTGGAAACGAGCACGTCAAAGGTGCCCCACTCTTCGCGGGGAATGGAACTCACCAGGTTGGTGAGGCTAAAGGCAACCTCATCTGCCGTGAGGCCGAGGGCATCGCGGTTTTTGGTGGCCAGATCGATGGCGCGCGGCTCGATATCGGTGGCGGTGCAGGTGACGTGGCCGCGGCGCTCCCAGGCAAGGGAGAGCGAGATGCAGCCTGTGCCGCAACCGACCTCGAGAACGCGGGCGATACAGGGCTCGACCGGCGCGGGCGAGGCGGCATCCTGAGCTGAAGCCGTCTCCTGGTCGGCGCCCTCGATGGCGATGCCGTATTCGTCGAGCTCGGGTTCGGCGGCTTCAGCGGCTTCGGCTTCTGCTGTCTGCGTGGCGGCTTCCTCGGCCTCGCGGTCGGCCAGTTCTTCGGCATAGGCACGACTGCCCAACACATCGCTACCCAACGCCGCCTCGTCGGCAGCCGTGAGGTTGGCGGCACGGCGCTCGGCCGTCGCTCGCTCGTCAGCCAATGCGACTTCGGCTTTGCGCGCTTGCTCGACTTCATCGTTCCAGGGCAGCTCAACGCGCTGACGGGCGGCAGCCTCGGGGCTCAGCACCTCGGCATCCAGATAATTGAGGACTTCCTCGACGAGCATCTCGGTCTCGGGACGCGGAATGAGCACACCGGGGGCGCATGCGACGTCGATCATGCGGAACTGCGTGCTGCCGGTGATGTACTGCAGCGGCTCGCCCTTGGCGCGGCGGACGACCGCCGCATGCATGGTCTCGAGCTGCGTCGCATCGAGCGTCTCGTCCATGCGCATATATAAGTCAATGCGTGCCAGACCCGTGGCTGCGCACAGCAGCCATTCGGCAGAAAGACGGGGGTGTTCCTCGCCGCGCTCGGCCAGGTACTCCTTGGTCCACTCGAGACAACGCTTGATGGTCCAGATCTCGTTTGCCATGGGGTCCTCCCCTCTTAAGCGCCGGGCGGCGCGCGAATGTCGGAGCAGATTGTACGCGAGGCCAGCGCTTGGCAAGGGGCGATTGGAGGCGATTATCGAGAATCAGCCCAGAATTTTGCACCGGGCTCGCTCAAAGTGTTCATTCGCCGACGTCTAGATTTGCATTCGTCAAGCTTCTGGCAAGGTTGCCCCAAAACTGACCAATATCTAACCAAACGCTTGCCACATCGCTTGACGCGCGACGCGTCAAAAATCGTCCCGCGACTTCTTGGACGATTTTTCGAGCAATATTTTCGATAGCAGATGCATGTCGTTAATTGCTTTAAGCAGGCAAACAGCCTAAAGGTCATCAAGACGGATTGAATAACATCTCAAAGCAATGTACCCAACCCAGTCATTTAAGTACGTCCCCAATGACTACCTCTAAGGCGCCGCAGGTTGAGCATAAGTCAGCGAAAACTCCCCTAAGCGAGCAAGGTGACGTGAAAGAGGAGGGAAGCGTACTTCGGTACGCGACCGACGATTGAACGTCAGATTGCCGCTTAGGGGCGTTTGCAGCGTCGAGCCGTTACG